>NZ_JBEZZB010000088.1:0-42416 GCF_040638955.1 Actinoplanes sp. NPDC024001 | reverse complement strand
GGCCCGGCTCGCCGGTGCGCCGGCGCATCCGGTGCCGGCGTGGGTGGCGCGGGAGGCGGCCTGGCTGGACGGCCAGCCGGACCGGGCGGTCCGCGTCCCGGACCGCTCGACCGGTTCCGGCCTGATCTCCGGCCTGCATGCGATCACCGCGTGGTGGGCGGCGCACGACCTGGGGGTGGCCGGTTCGGCGGCGATCCCGGTGGGGCTGCCGGGTGCGGCCCGGCGCACGTTGACCGCGTTCGCCGTGGGGTCGGGCTTCGCGGCGGCGGCCGACAGCTGGCGGCCGGTCGCGGTGCGTGAGCAGGTGCGCTGTCTGATCGCGGCCGGGTTGTCCGAGCCGGACCGGGACCGGGCGGTGGCCGCGTTGTTGCAGGCCGAGCAGCTGGCTGACCGGGCCGGGCTGGCGGTGCTGGCCGGGCGGGCCCGGCGGGGGCTGCGGCGGCACCAGATTCAGCGCGATACTCGCAGCCGTCGTTCCGGTGGGCGGCTGACCCAGCGCGAGACCGATGTGCTGCGGCTGGTCGCGGCCGGGGAGCCGACGCGCCGGATCGCCGGGCAGTTGGGCATTTCCGCGGAGACCGTGGATACGCACATCCGGTCGAGCATGCGCAAGCTCGGTGCCCGTACCCGTACCGAGGCGGCAGCCTTGGCCTTCGCCCCCGATCCGTTCGACAGCAGCGAGGAAGGTCGCCGGTGAACAGACAGCCCGACGCTCCACGCCACGTGGTCGCCACCTCGGCCGAGGCGGAGACGGTTCTGCGCCGGCTGGCGCGGGAGGGATGGACGGCGCGGTCCGGGTTCGCCCTGCCCGATCCGTCGTGGGACGTCGGCGCGGCCCGGCTGGTGCTGCACGGGCGGATCGCGGACGACGACACCGAGACGGTGCAGCTGGCGGTGCTGGCCGCGGCCCGCGGGGCCGGGGTGGTGGCGATCTGTGACAGCGAGTCGCCGGCCGGGCGGGCGCTGGTCGACGATCTGGGCCGGGTGGGTCCGGTGCACCGCGGCATCGACGGTTCGGACGTGATCGCGAACCTGATCCCGGAGCAGCGGGCCCTGCTGGACCGGCTGGCCGCCGGCGACACGATCGCCGCGGCGGCGGCCGCCGAGTTCCTGTCGTTGCGCACGGCGAACCGGCGCATCGCGGAGGCGCGGGCCATGTTCGGGGTGCGCACCACCCGCGAGGCGGTGCTCGCCTATCTGCGGCAACGGCAGCGGCAGCCGGAGTGAGCGAGTTCCTGATCGGGGGTGTGCGCCCGGTCACCCGGCTCGGTTTCGGGGCGATGCATCTGCCCGGCACGCCGGCCGCGGCCCGGCACGACGCGATCGCGGTGGCGCGCCGGGCGGTCGAGCTGGGGATCACTCTCATCGACACCGCCCATCTGTACGGGTGGGGCGCGAACGAGGAGCTGATCGCCGAGGCGCTGTACCCGTACCCGCCGCAGTTGCTGGTCGCCACGAAGGTCGGGGTGGCCCCTCCGGGCGAGCTGTGCGGGCGTCCCGACTTTCTGCGCGAGCAGGTCGACGAGGGCCTGCGCCGGCTGCGCCTCGACCGGATCGAGCTGCTGCAGCTGCACCGGGTGGATCCGCAGGTGCCGCTCGCCGACCAGGTCGGCACGCTGCGGGAGCTGCGCGACGCCGGGAAGATCGCCCACATCGGCCTGTCCGAGGTGAGTGTGGAGCAGCTCGCCGAGGCGCGCACGATCGTCGAGATCGCCAGTGTGCAGAACCGCTACAACCTGGCGTTCCGCGACTACGAGCCGGTGCTCGACGCGTGCGCCGCCGCCGGGATCGCGTTCCTGCCGTGGCGCCCGGTGCTGCCCGCCGTCACCGCGGACGGCCCGGTCGCCCGGGTGGCCGCCGAGACCGGCGCCACCGCCGCGCAGGTCGCCCTGGCCTGGCTGCTGGCCCGTTCCCCGGTGATGTTGCCGATCCCCGGCACCGCGTCGCTGCGGCATCTGGCCGAGAACGTCGCGGCGGCCGGCCTGGAGCTCACCGCCGAGCAAGCGCGAACTGCTCGACGAGCAGCACCCGGCGTAAGCGTCGTGGCCGGCCGCCGCGCGGCTCAGCCGGCGGCTCAGTCGGCGGCGAGGAAGCTGTCGATCGCCTCGACGACCAGGGCGTGGTCGTCGGCCTGGGGGAGTCCGGAGACGGTGACCACGCCGATCACGCCGGCGCCCGGCACGCGGACCGGGAACGCGCCGCCGTGTGCGGCGAACTGGGCGGGGTCGACGCCCATCTCCGGGCCGAGGCTCTGGCCCTTGGCCGCCAGGCGCCGCCCGACCAGGTAGGAGGAGGCGGCGTAGCGGTAGACCACGCGCACCTTGCGGGCGATCCAGGCGTCGTTGTCGGCGCTGGCGCCGGGCAGCGCGGCGTGGAACAGCTGCTGTTCGCCGCGGCGGATGTCGACGGCGACCGGCAGCGCCCGGTCGGTGGCGAGGTCGACGAGCAGGCAGCCCAGCGCCCACGCGTCGGTCTCGTCGAAGCGCGGGAACACCAGCCGGCGTTCCTGCTCCTCGATGGTGGCGATCAGCTTGTCCAGGTCGTCGCTCATGGCGTCATTGTGGCCGGTCACGATTCCTGCCAGTGCAGGTACCCGAGGCGCACGATCAGGGCGAGCACCACGACCAGCAGCACGATGCGGACGAATCCGGCGCCGCGGCGCAGTGCCATCCGGGCGCCGAGCACCGAGCCGGCGATGTTGGCGACGGCCATGCCGGCGCCGAGCAGCCAGGCCACGTTGCCGGTGGCGGCGAACACGATCAGCGCGCCCAGGTTGGTGGCGGTGTTGACGATCTTCGCCATCGCCGAGCCGTGCACGAAGTCGGCGCCGACGAGCGTGGTGAAGGCCAGCACCAGGAAGGTGCCGGTGCCGGGGCCGATCAGCCCGTCGTAGGCGGCGATCAGCCCGCCGGCCACGGCCACCGCGATGCCGCGCCGCCACGGGGTGCGTTTCTCCATGTGCTCGCGCAGGCCCATCTGCGGGCGCACGGTGACGAACACCGCCACGGCCACCAGCACGCCGATGATCACCGGCCGGTAGGCGCCGGCCGGGATCGCCCCGGCCAGCGCTGCTCCGCAGCCCGAGCACACCAGCGCCAGCGCGGCCGAGGGCCCGGCCACGCCCCAGTCGATTTTGGTACGGCGTGCGTACGTCACGGCTGCCGTGCTGGTGCCGCAGATGGCCGCGAGTTTGTTGGTGCCCAGCGCGGTGGCCAGGGGCATCTGTGGCGCGGCCAGCAGCAGCGCGGGCAGCAGCAGCAGTCCGCCGCCGCCGACCACCGCGTCCACCCAGCCGGCCGCGGCCGCCGCGATCAGCAGCGTGGCGATCACCGGCGGCCCCGTGCCTTCTGCAGCCAGGCACCGATCAACGCGCCGATGATCACGAGTGTCAGGACGCAACACAGCGCCTTGAAAAGCATGCCCACTCCCCGTTGGCTAAGGTCGGCCGTGTGCGCCTGGCCACCTTCAACCTGTTGCACGGCAGATCGTTGTCCGACGGCACCGTACACGCCGACCGGATCGCCGCCGCGATCGCCGACCTCGACGCCGACGTGCTGGGACTGCAGGAGGTGGACCGGGCGCAGCCGCGCAGCGGTCTGCTGGACCTGACCGCCCTGGCCGCCGAGGCGCTGGGGGCCGAGCATCACCGGTTCGCCGCGGCGGTGGTCGGCACCCCCGGCCACGCCTGGGAGCCGTGGCACTCCGGCGCCGACATCGCCCACCCGCAGTACGGGATCGCCCTGGTCAGCCGCTATCCGGTGCAGCGCTGGCAGATCACCGCGCTGCCGGCCGCCCCGGTGCGCTCACCGGTCTATGTGCCCGACGGCGGCCTGATGCTGCTGCGTGACGAGCCGCGGGTGCTGCTGGCGGCGGTGCTGGACACGCCGTCGGGGCCGGTGACGGTCGCCACCACCCACCTGTCGTTCGTGCCGGGCTGGAACGTACGTCAGCTGCGGCATGCGGTGCGCGCGCTGCGCGCCCTGCCGGCGCCGCGCGTGCTGCTGGGTGATCTGAACATGCCGGCCGGGCCGGTGCGGGCCTTCACCGGCTGGAAGCCCCTGGCCCGGGCGGCGACGTTCCCGAGCCCGTCGCCGAAGACTCAGCTGGATCATGTGCTGGCCGATCCGCGCGGGGCCGCCGCGCTGGGCCGGGTCGTGCAGGTGCGCACCCCGCACGCCCCGGTCTCCGATCACCGTCCGCTGGTCGTCGGTTTCGACCGCAGGTAGACGTCTTCCAGGCCGTCCTCCGGGTCCCACTGCTCGCCGATCTTCTTGAACCCGAACCCGGCGATGGTCGCCTTCGACCCGTGGTTGTCCGGGCGGATGCTGGCGCGCACCGCGGTGACCCGCGGGTCGGTGTCGGCGCGGTGCAGCAGGGCGGCGAGCATCGCCTTGGCGTAGCCGCGGCGGCGGTGGGCCGGGTCGACCGAGTAGGCGACCTCGACCACCCCGTCGGCGTCGGGCGGGCCGTGAAAGCCGCCGTGGCCCACGACGATCCCGTCGGGTTCGGCGACCGCGGCGGCCGCGATCCAGTCGGCGGCGGCCGGGTCGCGGCGGATGTCGTCCAGGCGGATCTGCCACAGCCACTGCTCGTCGAGCAGGTACTGGCTCAGCGGGTGCCCGGCGGTGGCGCCGGCCTTGGCGAGGTCACCGGCGATGAGCGCCTCCAGGGTGGCGGGGGAGAGCTTCACGAAGCGGATGGACGGCATGTCGGCATGGTCACACACCGCGCTGGATCACCGCACAGACCAGTTGTGCACAACTGAATTGGGCACTACTGTTTCGGTCATGCGCGAGAGCACCGCCCTGGACGACATGATCTGCTTCCAGCTCTACGCGGCCAGCCGCGGCATGACCGCCCTCTACCGGCCCCTGCTCGACCCGCACCACCTCACCTACCCGCAATACCTCGTGCTGCGGGTGCTCTGGCACGACGGCCCCACCACCGTGCGCGACCTCGGCCACACCCTGCGCCTCGACAGCGGCACCCTCTCACCCCTGCTCAAACGCCTCGAAACCCAGGGCCTGCTGCGCCGCGAACGCGGCGCCCACGACGAACGCGTCGTCTGGATCCACCTCACCGACAGCGGCACCGCCCTGCGCGAGCAGATCGGTGACCTCACCCAGCACCTCGTCTGCGCCACCGGGCTCACCCTCGACGAGCTCACCCAACTGCACCAGCTGCTCCACCGTGCCCGACGTTCTGTGAAAGGAACCGCATGACCGCCCTCTACACCGCGTCCGCCACCGCCACCGGCGACGGCCGCAACGGCCACGTCCGCTCCAGCGACGGCGTGCTCGACTTCGACCTCGCCATCCCCAAGGAGATGGGCGGCCCCGGCGGCGCCCTCACCAACCCCGAGCAGCTGTTCGCCGCCGGCTACGCCGCCTGCTTCCACAGCGCCCTCAAGCGCGTCGCCAGCACCCAGAAGATCACCCTCGTCGACACCGCCATCACCGTCGACGTCGGCATCGGCGCCCTGCCCAGCGGCGGCTTCGGCCTCTCGGTCACCATCGAAGCCGAACTGCCCGGCCTCGACGAGGCCACCGCCAAGGCCGTCCTCGACGCCGCCCACCAGATCTGCCCCTACTCCAACGCCACCCGCGGCAACGTCGAGGTCCAGCTCAACCTCGCCTGACCGGGTAAACCCGCGGGCCGGCACTGCCGGCCCGCGGCCCGCCCCGCTAGGCTCGAACGCGCGATGAGTCGAGGCAACCTGCCGGCAGAGCTCTCGAGTTTCGTCGACCGCGGCACCGAGCGGGCGGAACTCAAACGCCTGCTGAGCGCCGCCCGCCTGGTCACCGTCACCGGCATCGGCGGCGTCGGCAAAACCCGCACCGCCCTGCGCGCCGCCGCCGAGATGCGCCGCGCCTTCCCCGACGGCGCCTGGCTCGTCGACCTCGCCACCCTCTCCGGCCCCGGCCTGCTCACCGAAACCGTCGCGCAAACCCTCGGCGTCCAGGACCAGACCACCCGGCCACCGGCCGACAGCCTCGCCGACTACCTCGCCGGGCGCCGCCTGTTGCTCGTGCTGGACACCTGCGAACACCTCGCCGCCGCCTGCGCCACCCTGGTCCGCACCCTGCTGCGCACCGCCCCCGGCCTGCGCGTGCTCGCCACCAGCCGGCAACCCCTGGGCACCGACGGCGAACACCTGCTCGCCCTGCTCCCACTACCCGCCGACGCCGCCGTCACCCTGTTCACCGAACGCGCTGCCGCCGCCGGCACCACCCTCACCCCCACCGACCACCCCACCGTCGCCCAACTCTGCGAACGCCTCGACGGCATCCCCCTCGGCATCGAACTGGCCGCCGTACGCACCCGCGCCCTGCCCCTGCACCAGATCGCCGACCGGGCCCGCCGCCACGACGCCCTGCGCGCCGCCATCGACGGCAGCCACGACCTGTGCACCCCCGCCGAACAACTCCTGTGGGCCCGCGCCAGCGTCTTCGCCGGCACCTTCGACCTCGACGCCGCCCGCCACGTCTGCACCGACGACCAGCTACCCGCCGACGACCTCATCGACGTCATCACCGGCCTGGTCGACAAATCCGTCCTGCACCGCGACGCCGACCGCTACCGGCTGCTCGACACCCTGCGCGACTACGGCCTCGACCAGCTGCGCGCCGCCGGCGCCGAAACCACCCTGCGCTGCCGCCACCGCGACCACTACCTCACCCTGGCCCGCCACTTCGACGCCACCTGGTGCGGCCCCGACCAGGCCCGCTGGTGCACCCGGCTCACCCGCGAACACCCCAACCTGCGCGCCGCCCTCGACTTCAGCCTCACCGAACCCGGCCAACAGCAGGCCGGCCTCGAACTCGCCGCCGCCCTGCTCTACTTCTGGATGGCCTGCGGACACCCCCGCGAAGGACGCCACTACCTCGACCACGCCCTCACCCTCGACGACACCCCCACCCCGACCCGCACCCGCGCCCTCTGGATCTGCGCCTGGATCTGCGCCCTGCAGGGCGACATGGCCGCCGCCGAGCACCGCCTCGCCCAGGCCCGCCCGCACGCCGACACCACCGCCACCGGCTGGATCACCTACATCAGCAGCGCCATCGCCGCCTTCAGCGGCGACCCGCACCGCGCCCTGGCCCTCGCCGAGGAATCCGCCGCCCTGCACCGCAACGGCGGCGACCCCGGCACCGGACTGCTCGTCGCCTACGCCGCCCAATCCATCGCCCTGGCCTTCCTCGGCGAGCACGACCGGGCCGTCACCGTCACCGACCACTACCGCGCCCTGTGCCACCAGCACCACGAACACTGGGCCCGCAGCTACGCCCACTGGGCCCGCGCCATCGCCGACCTCGGCCGCGGCGACCCGGCCACCGCCGTCCAGCACGCCCGCGACGCCCTGCGCTTCAAACGCCAACTCGGCGACCACGGCGGCTGCGCCATGGCCGTCGACGTCCTCGCCACCGCCGCCGCCACCCTCGGCGACGCCACCCGCGCCGCCCGCCTCATCGGCGTCGCCCACCGCCTCTGGGAAACCGTCGGCCTGCCCCAACTCGGCTCACCCGACCTCAGCGCCACCCGCGTCTGGACCGAACAACAAGCCCGCGACACCCTCGGCCCCCGCCGCTTCGACACCGCACTCACCGCCGGGCTCACCGACGACCTCACCACCGGCATCGCCTACGCCCTGGACGAACCCGCCCCGCACCACCCGGCCGGCGACCACGACTGGGCACCCCTGACCACCCGCGAACGCGAAGTCGCCGCCCTCGTCGCCGACGGCCTCACCAACCAGCAGATCGCCGACCGCCTCCTGATCAGCAGACGAACCGCCAACACCCACCTCGAACACATCCTCACCAAACTCGACTTCAGCGCCCGCACCCAGATCGCCGCCTGGGTCGCCGCCCGCCGCCCCTCGGTCACGTGACCGATTCGCCGCCGCCGCTCACCCGTCACCATGACCAGATGACGGTCGACACCACACCGCTCCGGATGGCCATCACCACCCACCAGCCACCCGTCATCGGCGTCACCATCACCGGCGAACTCGACGCCTCCACCGCGGATGGCCTCTACACCTGGATCGCCGACACCATCAACCAGCACCGGCCCGCCCGCCTCACCCTCGACCTGAGCCGCCTGCACTTCATCGACGTCGCCGGCGTCCGCACCCTCTACCACCTGCACACCGCCGCCGCGGCCGGCGGCTGCACCCTCACCGTCACCGCCGCCCACACCACCTTCTGGTGGACCCTGTCCCGGCTCGGCCTCGAACCCACATTTGCCCCACGCCACTAACGTCAGCCGGGTGGATCACCAACACGCCTCGTCGTTCGGCACAGCCGCCACCGCGTACGCCCGGCACCGCCCCGACTATGCCCAGGCCGCAGCGCGCTGGGCGCTCGAGCCCGCACCCGGCCCGCGCGTGCTCGACCTCGGCGCCGGCACCGGCAAACTCACCGCCACCCTGCTCGCCGCCGGCGCCGACGTCACCGCCGTCGAACCCGACCCGGCCATGCTCACCGAACTGCGCCGCACCCACCCCGGCATCCCCGCCCACCCCGGCAGCGCCGAAACCATCCCCCTGCCCGACGCCAGCGTCGACGCCGTCCTCGCCGGCAACGCCCTGCACTGGTTCGACATGACCACCGCCGGACCCGAGATCACCCGCGTCCTTGCCCCCGGCGGCGTCCTCGCCGGCCTCTGGAACACCCTCGACGACAGCGTCGACTGGGTCGCCGCCCTCACCGAGATCAGCGGACCCGCCGTCATCGGCCCCCGCGACACCCCCGCCGCCTGGCGCACCGCCACCGCCCACCTGCTCGACACCATCGGCCCCGCCGAGCACGCCGCCTTCCCGCACAGCCAGCGCCGCACCGCCGACTCCCTCGTCGCCACCCTCGCCACCCGCGCCGGACTCCTGGTCATGCCACCGGGGGAGCGCGACACCACCCTGCACCGCATCCGCGCCTTCCTGGCCGGCCACCCGGAAACCGCCGACGGCGAATTCACCCTCCCCATGCTGACCTGCGTCCTGCGCGCCCGCCGCCACTAACCCAACTCGCGCAACACCCGATTCGTCCGGTTCGCCTGCACCGCCGCCCGCTGCTGCTCCGCCGTCACCTCGATATACGACTGCGACGTCGCCAACGACGCATGCCCCAACAACCGCATGATCTCCGACGCGTTCGCCCCGTCCTCCGCCAACCGCGTCGCAAACGTGTGCCGCAACGCATGCAACTGCGCACCCCGCGGCACCCGATCCCCGATACCCGCCCGCCGGTAACACGAGCGCACCAGATACTGCAGCCCACCCCGCTGCAACGGCTCACCCCGCCGATCCACCAGCAGGGGAGCAGCCGCCGGCACCCGCCCGAACCGCAACCGCCGCGAATCCAGATAACGCCCCACCGCCGCGTCCAAACCCCCCTCGATCGGCACCGTGCGCGGCCGCCCACCCTTACCGGCCACCTCCACCCGCCGCTCACCGGCCCGCCCCGACACCGAACCCACCCGCAACGCCAACATCTCCGACAACCGCAGACCCGCACACAACGCCAGCGCCAGCACGACCACATCCCGCTCCGGCCACGGATCCCGCTGCCGCTCATCCGCAATGCTCACTATGCGTAACAAATGCTCGGGTGTGTCCTCACCACGTAGCGGCTTGGGGGAGAGGGCCACCTGCCGGGGCTTGTCCACCGCCGGCATCGGGTTGCCCGCCACCACACCCTCGGTCACCAGGAAAGCGAAGAAGGCATTCCACGAAGACCAGGCCCGCGAGACCGACGCGGGGGCGCGGTCGGCTGCGAACCGCGCGAACGCGGCCCGCAGCACGCGAGGGGAGAGGTCACTCACGGTGAGCGGGGCGGGGTCCGCTGACTGCAACACCAGGTGCAGATCGCGACGGTACGCCGAGAGCGTGTGCGCGGAAGGTTTGCGCACCGCCCGGGCCGCCAGGAACTCGTCGATCAGCTCGGCCATCGAAACATGCTGCATAAGGAATATTATGCAGCAATTATCTGCATTCGTGCTGGTTAGCCGAGATCTAGAAACCGTAGAGATGAATCCCGCGCGTCGCATGTCACCGTGCTGGAAGCCGCCCAGCCGCCCAAGATCACAAACGGGAGCGCGTCAGGACGCTCGTGGGGACGCCGCGCTCGTGGGGACGCCGCGCTCGTGGGGCAGGGGCCGCCGCTTCCGCCGCTCAGGGGCCGGTGGAGAGGCCACCGCGGGAGGGCGCGCAAGCCTCGGCTCCCGCAACGCGCCGGACGCTCGCGTGGGAATTTTCAGGACAGCTCTCACCCACAGATGCGCCAGCAGCGTCCGATGCCGCTCGTCGCCGGCACCGGCCAGCGCTCGCCAGCGCTCGCCAGCCAGCATTCGCTTGTTGCTTTGCTCGGTGGCATTCGCACGCCTACATGGCTCGGCCAGGCGGCTTCCGCGGGCCTCGACGGACTATCACCGCCCGAACCTCTGTTCGACAGCCGGTTCAGCGTCCTTCCGCCAAGATTGCTCCGATGCCGATGCCGATGCCGATGCCAGACCTAGCGTCGCCCATTCCAGCGCGAGTCGGCTGCGAAGCCGTCGTTTCGTCCGTGCGTCGGCAGCTGGGCAGGCGAAATGCCGAGACAACGGCGCAGGCGCAAATTCGGGGGACAACGGACCCCTCTCGGGGAGCCCCTCTCAGAGCCAAGTTGACATAATGCTCATTATCGACCCGGGAAATTTATCGCGGATGGCGCTTCTGGCGCGCTTCAGATCGCCAGCGCAGATAGCAGCGCCGAAACGGCGCAGCACACGCCTTGGGGCGGACCTCCCGCGTTCCCTCGCATCTCTGAAGGCTCCACGCCCGCCTCGCCAACAGGTGGAGGGCGCGTCGAGCAAGTTACTCAGTGCACGCGTCGGATCCGCCCTCCCCGATCGCACCGCACGGGAGATCCGGACAGAACGGGCGGGCGCCGGATTCAGATGCAGCGACGGCAGGAAGGCACGTGCTGCGCTACGAGCGCACCTACATGCGGCCGGGATCCGGACAGAATGGGCGGCGCCACCACCGGCGGATCGGGGCACGGCGTCCTCCACCGCCGCGATGCCGCCGATCCTGGCCGCCGTGAGTTCGGCCGGGTTGCTGCCCGATCCCGGTAACTGGGGCACGCTCGGCGCATGGCGGCGCGGGAGGGTGCGCACCGCGGCCAGTCGGGGTTGTCGGCGAGGAGGCGGTCAGCTCGATCGCGTGTGAGGGAGGGTTCTCCCCCGGCGCGGAGGCACCGTCATCTACGAGGCGACCGCCGACGTGGCCCTTCGCCCTTCGGCCGCGTTCGCTCGCGCAGGCGCCGGCTGTCTTGCAGCTCGGACGGTCCCGAGAAGGACGCTCCCTTGCGGTTTCTGCCGCTCGCGCCGGATCCGACTGTGCCTTCATTCAGGATCCGACTGTACTTTCAGCAGTCCAGTCGGGCCCGCAGGAAGGACTCTCCCCTCGGTTTCGGGTGCTCCGGCTCGCGCGGGATGTCTCCGAGGCGGCTGCCACCAGCGCTCCTGCGCATGGCTCCCCCCTGTCTGCTTGGAGTCGACCGAACCAGGGCTGTCTGATGATCGCGACTGGCGCCGGTCAGCCATGCCTGTCAGCACGGACTTGCGCCCGCGCCGGCCGACCGGGCGGTCCTGCTCGGCCCGGCACGACGGGCCGCGTGTGGCTTGTTGGTCGGCCGGGCGTGCCCGGCTTGTGGCCGGTGTGAGGCGGGTGGGCTGGGAGTCGGTGCTTACTCCCCTGCCGCCCACCAGGCGCCCTCTCTGCGCAGGCGGACGGGGTCGTCGAGGTCGAGCCGTCCTTGGTGGGCGAGTTGCAGGACGAGGGCGGCGGTCCAGGTCTTGGTGACCGAGCTGATCGGGAACAGGCTGTCGGGGGTGGCCGCCACCCCGGTGTTCAGGTTGATCACTCCGGTGGCTGCTTCTGCCAGCTGGTCCCCCGTGCCGACGGCGACCGCTGCTCCCGGCACCCCGTGGCGGCGGGCGGCCTGATCGATCAGTCCTTGCAGGTCCGGGAGAAGCGCCATGTCGAGGAACGTATCGACGGCGCTGGCTATCGTCGGGCGCACGCGCGGAGGCCGGCCGTGGAGGGTGTTGTGGCGAGGGTTGTGATCGTCGGGGATGTGGGTGGGTGCGCTGGGGAGCTGGCGCGGGTGGTGGGGCCGTTGGCGGCGGAGCCGGGCACGGTGGTGGTGCAGGTCGGGGATCTGGTGGATCGGGGGCCGGATTCGCCGGGGGTGCTGGCTTTTGTGCGGGAGCGGCTGGAGCAGGATCCGCGGCGATGGATCCAGTTGGTGGGCAATCACGAGTTGCCCTATGTGGGTGGGGAGCCGTTCTGGCCGGTGCCGCTGGCGGAGGCGGACGGGTCGTTGCTGCGCGGGTGGTGGTTGAAGGAGTGGCTGCGGGTGGCGGTGGCGGTGCGTACCGCTGAGGGTGAGGAGTTGCTGGTCACGCATGCCGGGTTGGCGGTGCCGGCGTGGCAGGTGCTGGGTGCTCCGGTGACGGCGGGTACGGCGGCGGACCTGTTGAACACCCGGCCGGAGGAGTTGCTGTTCAGCTATGACGGGCCGGTGTGGGCGGAGGCCGGTCAGGTGTATTCGTCGTGGTTGCATGCCGGGCAGCCGATGCCGTTCTCGCAGGTGCACGGGCATTCGACGATCGTGAGTTTCCGGCATCGCAGTTGGCTGTGTGAGGAGCGGATCCGGTCGCGGGCGGTGGTGGACTGGCAGGCGCGGCAGACGGTGACGCGGGTCGGTGGGGGGCGGTTCGTGGGGGTGGATCCGAAGCACGGCACGGCGGGGGCGCCGCGGTGGGCGCCGTTGGTGCTGCCGGGCGCGGAGATCATCTGATGGTCAGGCGGGCAGGGTGCGTACGGCGACGGTTTGGCCGTCGCTGACCTCGCCGGTGGGGTGGAAGCCGAGTTTGGTGTAGAACGGGCCGGGTCCGCCGGGGCGTGGCTCGTAGGTGACGTAGATCTGGCGGGTGCCGCGGTCGCGGATCTCGGCGCAGACGGCTTCGACGGCGTAGGTGCCGTAGCCGCGGCCCTGTTCGGTGGCGGCGATGGTGAGGCGCCACAGGCCGCTGCGCAGGTCGCTGGTGGTGTTGTCGGGGCCCCAGGGGATGTCGAGGAAGGCCATGACGAAGCCGACGAGCCGGTCGTCGTCGTAGACGAGGCGGGGCCAGGCGTAGTTGGGGTAGACGTAGGCCTCGGCGAGGGATTTGACGACGGGGGCGACGAGGTCCTGCTGGTCCGGGTGGACGCTGAGGGCCAGGGCCGCTTCGTAGTTGTCGGGGGTGATCTCGGCCAGGCGCATGCGGGGCACGGTAGTCGTGGTGGGTGGGCCGGGGCGAGGCGTTTATGCGTACGCAAGGATGGCCGGATGCGAATCGCGGTGATCTCCGATGTGCATGGCAATCTGCCGGCGTTGGCGGCGGTGTTGGCGGCGATCGGGGCCGAAGGCGCCGATCTGACGGTGAATCTGGGTGATCTGCTGTCGGGGTATGTGCAGCCGGCGCAGACGGCGGACCGGTTGATCGCGGCGGGGTTGGTGACGGTGCGCGGCAATCATGAGCGGCAGGTGCTGACGTTCGCGCCGGAGCGGATGGGGATGGCGGACCGGCTCACCAGTGAGGTGATCACTGCGGAGCATCGGGAGTGGATGGCGTCGCTGCCGATGCTGGTGGAGCCGGCGCCGGGGGTGCTGGCGTTTCACGGTACGCCGACGGACGATCTGCAGTATCTGCTGCACACGGTGACCGCTGCGGGGGCGCGGGGGGGGGGGCGAGTGTGGACGAGGTGGTGCAGCGTCTGGGTGACGTGTCGGGCTATCGGCTGGTGTTGTGCGGGCACACCCATCTGGCCGGGTCGGTGCGGTTGCCGGACGGGACCCTGGTGGTGAATCCGGGCAGTGTGGGCTGGCCGGCGTATGCCGATGAGGTGCCGTTCGCGCATCGGATGGAGGCGGGGTCGCCGCACGCGCGGTATGCGGTGGTGGATGACGTGTCGGGGCGGTGGGAGGTGTCGATGCGGTCGGTGGCGTACCCGTGGGAGCGGGCGGCGCGGTTCGCGGAGGGTTTCGGGCGTGCGGATGTGGCGTTCGCGTTGCGGACCGGGCGGGTGGCGGCGTGATCCGGTGGGTGACCGGGTTCCTGGACACGCCGTCGCGGGTGGCCGAGCCGTTCTGGCTGGCGGTGACCGGGTCGTCGGTGTCGCCGCGGCGGGGTCCGGGTGGGGCGTTCGCGACGCTGGTGCCCGAGCGTGGGGATGCGTATCTGCGGTTTCAGGTGGTGGGTGACGGGCCGGCGCGGGCGCATCTGGATCTGCACGTCGATGACGTCGGTGCGGCGGCGCGGGAGGTGACCGGGCGGGGTGCGGTCGTCACCCATGCCGAGGACGGTCTGGTGGTGCTGCGCTCCCCCGCCGGGGTGGCGTTCTGCCTGGTGCGGTGGGACGGGGAGCGGGAGTTGCCGGCGCGGCGGGCGAGTCTGGTGGATCAGTTGTGCGTGGACATCCCGCAGGCCGGTTATGCGGCGGAGGCGAATTTCTGGGCGGCGGTGACGGGCTGGCAGCGGCGGGCGTCGGATCTGCCGCAGTTCGAGGTGCTGCAGTCGCCGCCGGCGTTGCCGTTGCGGTTGCTGTTGCAGCGTACGGGTGGTGAGCGCGCCGGTGTGCACGTCGACTTCGCCTGTCAGGACGTGGCTGTCGAGGTGGCCCGGCATGTGGAGCTGGGTGCGGTGGTGGTGCGCCGGGTGCCCGGGCAGTGGACGACGCTGCGGGATCCGGCGGGCCGCGAATATTGCGTCACGGCGCGTCCGGTGCCGGGTTTTGTCGGTGGGGGCTGATAGAAATGGGCTCTCATACAAACGTACGAAGGCGTGGTGGGGATGACGGTGGCAGTGGATGCTCGGGGGTTGAGCGCGGCGGAGCTGGAGCAGATCCGGGAGCAGGTGGCGGCGGGGCGTAAGCCGCGGGTGCAGTTCACCGAGGCGGCGGGGCAGATCGCCGGGCAGATCGGGCAGGTGGTGGCGCTGACCGATCCGGCCGAGTCCGATGAGTGGGTGGTGGTCAAGTTCGGTCGTGACGAGTTGCCGTTCTCCCCCAGTGATCTGCGGATCGCGCCGAAGGGGGCGGCCGCGCGCAAGCCGGTCGCGCCGCCGGCGCCGCCGGAGCCGGATCCGGTGTTGTCGGGGCCGGAGTTCTTGATCGACAAGCCGGTGCCGGCGCGGCCCGCTGCCGCTCCCCCGCAGCGCACCGGCGAGGATGGGCCGGCGAAACCGGCGGCTAAGGAAGGAAACGACGTGACGGCTGCGCGCAAGGCGGCGCGACCCGCGAAAAGCAAGCCAGGTCCGACGCTGACGGTCACCCTGGCCTATGGGGAGGGTGAGTGGACGGTCGCCGCCCAGCAGGGCGCCAAGGCGCTGGCCCGGCCCTATGTGATTCGCCCGGCCGAGGCGTTGCGGATGGTGCAGCTGGTCGACGTGCCGGGTGTGCAGGAGGCCGTGCAGCAGATCCTGGCCGCGGAGCGGGCCGAGGCGGAGCAGCAGGCGCAGCGGTTGCGGGCCGAGCTGGCGGAGATCGAGGCGCGGCTGGCCGAGCTGGGTGAGGCCAAGCCCTGAGCGGTGGTTGACCCTCGACCTCGTCGAGGGTCCAGGCTGGGGCGATGAGTGAGATCGACGACGTGTTGGCGCAGGCCGGCCGGGCGGTGGAGCAGGGCCGTGCCGGTGACCGGGCGGGGGCGCGGGCGGCGCTGAGCGCCCTGTGGGAGCGGGTCGGTGACGGCGGGGACGCGTTGCACCGGTGCAGCATCGCCCACTATCTGGCTGACCTGCAGGATGCGGTGGCCGACGAGCTGGTGTGGGATCGGCGGGCGCTGGCGGCGGTCAGTGATCTCAGCGACGAGCGGGCGCAGCGGTTCCACGCGTCGTTGCAGGTGCGTGGGTTCCTGCCGTCGCTGCATCTGAATCTGGCCGACGCCTACCGGCGCGCCGGGCAGCCCGGGCCAGCCCGGGAGCATCTGGCGCAGGCGGTGCGGCATGTGGACGCGCTGCCCGCTGATGAGTACGGGGTGCAGCTGCGCGCGGCGCTCGACCGGGTGCGGGCGGCGCTGGACGCCGGGTCGGTGGGGGCGCTGCAGCCGTCCTGAGCGGGAAGCTTGAGGCCCCGGTGCTGGGCTGGCTGACGGTGAACGGCTCGGACGCCGCCCAGCAGGCACGGGCCCACTGGGCGGACGGCTCCGAGCGGGTGGTGCTCGTTGGCACGGGCGCGTCAGCCCTGGGCAGCGTGGGAGACGTGCTCCCAGTCGGCCCAGGTCTGCAGGCGCTGGGCGTAGAGGTGCTTGACGATCTGGGTGGGCTGGGAGCCGAAGAGGACACGCAGCGGCGGGTTCGGGGCGTCGACGATCTGCAGCAGCGCGGGTCCGGCGGCGGTCGGGTCGCCGTACGAGGCGCCGCCCGCGCGGGCCGCCATGGCGTCGCGCAGGGGCTGATAGGCCGGCTGGGGTTCGGCGTGGACCGCCGAGGATCCGGCCCAGTCGGTGGCGAAGCCGCCCGGCTCGACCAGGGTGACCTTGATGCCGAATCCAGCGACCTCCTGGGCCAGGGACTCGGTGAGCCCTTCGAGGGCCCACTTGGAGGCGTGGTAGCCGCCGAGGCTGGGGAACGCGCCGACGCCGCCGATGGTGGAGATCTGGATGAGGTGGCCGCTGCCCTGCTCCCGCAGGATCGGCAGGACCGCTTGGGTGACGAAGAAAGCGCCGAACAGGTTGGTCTCGATCTGGTCGCGCAGTTGCTGCTCGCTGATCTCCTCAACCGCGCCGAACAGGCCGTAGCCGGCGTTGTTGACCACGACGTCGAGGCGTCCGAATCTCTCGTGGGCGGCGGTGACCGCGGCGGTGACAGCTGTCTTGTCGGTGACGTCGAGGGCCAGCGGCAGCACCTGGTCGCCGTACCTGCCGACCAGGTCGTCGAGGGAACCGGTGTCACGGGCGATCGCAGCGACGCGGTCACCGCGTTCGAGGGCGGATTCGGCGAAGTTGCGGCCGAAACCGCGTGAGGTGCCGGTGATGAACCAGACCTTGCTCATGGATCTTCCTTCCAGCGGCATGGCGGCGCGGTAGGGAATCCCCTGCTCCGGCTGAGGATCGGGGTCGCGCTGCCGGTCCACCATACACGCATCTTGGACGCCGTCTAATATTCGATGGAATCCAGAATCTGCTATGATCGCCCGCAGGAGGACGGGGTGAATCTGCGCGAACGCAAGAAGCTGGAGGCCTGGCGGGCCATCCGGGCGGCCGCATTGCGGCTGTTCGACGAACGCGGCTTCGAGTCCGTCAGCGTGGAGCAGATCGCCGCCGCCGCGAACGTGTCCCGGGCGACGTTCTTCAACTACTTCGCGAGCAAAGAAGCCGTCGTCTTCGACCAGGACCCGCAGGAACGGGAGAACTGGCAGGCCATGATGAACGCCCGGCCCGCGGACGAGCCGCTCTGGGACTCGCTGACAGCGATCATGATGGCGTTCAACGAGCGCCTCGCCGACCGGATGCCACTGCAACGGCGCCTCAAGGCCCGATCCCCTGCCCTTGCGCAGTCGACGCAGGACTTCGGCGAGCAGTTCAGCAGCGACCTGCGCGACTGGGTGATGACCCGCACCCGCGGCCAGGACGAGATGACGGCGCTGCTGCAGATGAACCTCGCCCGTACCGCCGCCGCCACCGCCTACCAGGCATGGCAGGCCGACGAACCCTTCGACGCCTACCTACGCCGGCTCCAGCGCTGCCTGCAGCAGGTCGGCGCCGGCGTCGCTACGATCTGACGTCAGATCAGGGCAGCAAGCGTGGTTACGGCCGGGCCGACATGCACCCGCCAGCCGCGGCTAGTGGAAGTACTTCAGGCCGACGATCCCGCAGATCACCAGCAGCAGGCACAGGATCCGCGGCAGGCTCGCCGACTCGCCGAGCGCCACCATCCCCACCACCGCGGTGCCGACCGCGCCGATCCCCACCCACACCGCGTATCCGGTGCCGACCGGCACGGTGCGCAGCGCATAGCCGAGACCGGCCATGCTCAGCACCAGCGCCACCGCGAACACCGCGGTCGGCAGCGGCCGGGAGAAGCCGGCGCTGCGGTCGAGGGCGATCGCCCACACGGTCTCGAGCATCCCGGAGACGATCAGAGCGAACCAGGCCACGACAACTCACCTCACGGCGGTCGTCTTGTCAGGCCGGGTACGACACGCAACTCGTCCGGGGCGGGCACGAGCGTGTGCCGCCGTCTGCCACGATAGCCCAGCGGTCAGGGCAGCAGCGGCCGCATGAAGGTGCGCTCGTAGCGCAGCACGCACCCGGACTCGTCGCGGATACGGTCGGCGGCGATGAACTCCGGGTCGACGCCGAAACGCTGCCGGTACTGCTCGTAGGCGGCCAGGCTGTCGAAGCTGAACAACGCTTCGGCCTTGTCGCTGGCCCCTTCGGCCGGCAGGAAGTAGCCGTGGTGCACACCGCCGTGCGCGGCGACCAGCCGCATCCAGGCGCGGGCGAAGCGTTCGAACGCCTCCAGCTGCGCCGGGTCGATCGTGTAGTGCACCACGCAGGTGATCACAGCAGCCCCGCGTCGTGGGCGAGCATCGCCACCTGGGTGCGGTTGTTCAGGTCGAGTTTGGTGAAGATGTGGGTGATGTGCGCCTTGACGGTGGCCACGCTCATCGCCAGGGTGTCGGCGATCTGCGCGTTGGTGTGGCCGCGGGCCACCGCGAGCGCCACCTGCCGTTCGCGGGGGCTGAGCGCGGCCAGGGCGGCGCGGGCCTGCTCGGACGTGTCGGCGCCGGAGGCGACCTTGGCCATCAGCCGGCGGGTGACCGCCGGGGACAGGATCGGCTCGCCGGCGGCGACGGTGCGCACGGCGGCGGCGATGCGTTCCGGTGGGGTGTCCTTGAGCAGGAACCCGCCGGCGCCGGCGCGCAGGGCCCGCACCACGTGCTCGTCGGTGTCGAACGTGGTCAGCATGATCACCTCAGGGGGTCGGGGGCGGGCGCGGGCCCGGCGGGTCGCCGCGATCCCGTTGACCCGCGGCATCCGGATGTCCATCAGCACCACGTCGACGTGGTGGGTGTCGAGGGCGGCGGGCACTTCGTCACCGTCGGCGACGGCGGTGACCACGGTGATGCCGGCGGCGCCGTCGAGCATCAGGGTCAGCCCGGCGCGCACCAGCGGGTCGTCGTCGACGATGAGGACCCGTACCTCGCTCAGCTGCGCCACGGCAGTTCCGCGTACAGGTGGAACTCGCCGTCGTCGGTGCTGTGCCGCAGCCGGCCGCCGGCGAGGGTGACGCGCTCGGCGAGGCCGAGCAGGCCGAGGCCGGCGCCGGGCAGGCCCGGCGTGGCCGCGGTCAGCGGGTTGCGCACCTCGACGCGCAGGGTGTCGCCGGCGCGTCCGGCGACGACGACGTTCACCGGCTGCCCGGCGGCGTGTTTGCGGGCGTTGGTCAGTGCTTCCTGCACGATCCGGTACGCGGTGCGCCCGGTGCTGGCCGGCACGTCGGCGGGCAGCCCGATCCGGTCGTCGAAGCCGATCCGCAGCCCGGCCGCCCGGGTCTCGCCGACCAGCCGGGGCAGCTCGTCGAGGCCGGGTGCGGGCGGGCCGTCGGTGGCGTCGGGGTCGTGGCGCAGCACGGTGATGACCTCGCGCAGTTCGTCGAGGGCCTGGTGCACCCCGGCGCGGATCACCCCGGCCGCCTCGGCGAGTTTCTGCGGCGGCGCGTCCGGCCGGTATTGCAGGGCGCCGGCGTAGACGGCCAGCAGCGACAGCCGGTGGGCCAGCACGTCGTGCATCTCGCGGGCCATCCGGGCGCGTTCGGCCAGGCGGGCCTCGGCGACGCGGTGCTGCTGTTCGGTCTCGGCGCGGTGGGCGCGTTCGCGCAGCGACGTGACGAGGGCTTCGCGGGCGCGCGCCCAGGTGCCCCAGCCGAGCAGCGCCGCATACGCCAGCAGGGTCAGCAGCAGCCACCACTGGTACGGCAGGCCGGGCAGCGGCCGCCACCAGCCGAGCACCGCGTGCCCGGCGATCCCGGCGGCGCCGACCAGGGCGGCCTGCCGGAACGGGCGCTGCCGGGCGGTGGTGAGCACGGCGAACGTGGCGGCCGGGGTGACCACGTGCGACAGCCCGGCCAGCGCGCCCAGCAGCAGGCCGCCGGTGACCGGCCGCAGCAGCGCCACCGGCACCAGCGCGCACGCCGCGACGGCCAGCAGCACGTCCAGGGTCAGCCGGCCGGACGGTTCCCGGCCGGCGCTGCTGATCACCGCGGAGGCGACCAGCAGCGCGATGGCCGCCGAGGACCCCCAGATCACCGGGCGGGCCGGCGCCGCCGGTTGCTCGCACGTCGCCGTCGCCATGCTGAGCAGCCTAGTTGCGGGTCCGGGGGTGGGCCACCGACCAAAGTCGTAGCCGCGGGCGCCGCCCGATCGATGCGGCGCGATGCTGCCGGCGCCGACGCTGATGGCATGACTACTCAGCAGAGCAACCCCGAAGTCTCACGGCGCGCCGTCACCCGCTACCGGCTGCGTACGGCCGTGCTGGCCGTCGTCGCCGCCGAGATGGCCTACCTGCTGCTGCGCTACGGCGCCGGTTTCGATCTGAGCCTGCGCGACGGGCCGAGCGTCGGCCCGGCCGCGGTCGCGGTGTCCGCCGGGGCCGCCGCGCTGGCCGGCTGGGCGCTGCTGGCCGTGCTGGAACGTGTCACCGCCCGCGCCCGGCGGATCTGGACGATCGTCGCGGCCGTGGTGTTCGTGGTGTCGCTGCTCGGCGCGGCCGGCGGTGCGAGCGCCGCCGCGATCCTGGGCCTGAGCATCCTGCACGCGGTCGTCGCCGCGGTGCTGATCACCGGGCTGCCCTGCGGCTGCCGCGGCTAGCGTGCGCGTGGCATCATGTCCGCCTCATGGGGACTTCTTCGTGGCGGGCGCCGCGGTTGTGGCGGATCCTGCTCGCGCTGTCGCGGATCGTGGTGTTTCCGCTGTGCCGGCTGCGGGTGCACGGCACGGTGCCGGCCGCGCTGCGCGGCGGGCCGGTGATCCTGGCGGCCAACCACGTCAGCCCGTGCGATCCGCTGGTCATGGTCGCGGCCTGCCAGAAGGCCGGGATCACCCCGCGGATCATGGCGACCGGTGGGGTGTTCGACGCCCCGGTGCTGGGCTGGATCATGCGGCGGTGCGGGCACATCCGGGTGGACCGCAACACCGTGCACGCCGCCAGCGCCCTGGACGCCGCCGGGAAGGCTTTGGCGGAGAACGCGATGGTGCTGGTCTACCCGGAGGGCCGCATCGGCCTGGACCCGTGGATGTGGCCGGAACGCGGCAAGACCGGGGTGGCGCGGATGGCCGACATCTGCGGCGCGCCGGTCGTGCCGGTCGCCCAGTGGGGTGCGCACGCGGTGCTGCCGTACGAGGCCCCGAAACGGATGGCCCGGCCGCTGCTGCGGGCGCTGCTGCGCCGGCCGGTGGTGCAGGTCAACTTCGGCACCCCGGTGGACCTGTCCGGGGTGTCCGGGTCGGCCGGGGCGCGGGCCGTGCAGGCCACCCGGCTGATCATGGAGGGGCTGGACGAGGCGCTCACCCCGCTGCGGCTCACCGAGCTGCAGACGCCGCATTTCGTCGACCACAGCCGGCCGGCGGACCTGTCCCGGGTGCGGCCGCGCCGGGTTCCGGTCCAGGATTAGGGATGCTGCACGGACGAATCATCGCCGAGAGCCTGCGCCCCGGCGCGGAGCTGGACGTACCCGGCCTGACGCTGACCCGGGTGAGCCGCCAGGACGTGTCCGGCTCGGTCGCCGCCGGCCAGCCGCCGGTGTGGACCCTGATCGACGTGGCGGCGCCGGCGGCCAGCGCCGGCCCCCTCGCCGCGGCCCTGAGCACCGCGCTGGCCGCCGAGGGCGGCTGGTACGCCGACTTCCGCGACGGCCCCGACCATGTGGTGGTCTTCGCCGGGCAGATCTTCCGGTACGCGGTCGGTGACACGGCCGGCCGGCAGGAGGCGGTCGACTACGGCCGCAGCGTCGGCGTGCCGGACCATCAGCTCGACTGGGACGGCTGAGCCAGCGTCTTCTCGAAGGCCAACTGGTTGTAGACCGAGTCACCGTAGGCCGGGATCGGCCGGTAGCCGCCCGCCCGGTACATGCCGATCGCCTCGGCGAGGGCGCCGTGGGTGCCCAGCCGCACCGTGCGGATCCCGTGGGCTGCCGCGTCGTCTTCCAGCGCGCCCAGCAGCCGCCGGCCCAGGCCGAGGCCGCGGGCGTCGGCGGCCACCCACAGGTGGCGGATCTCCGCGGTGCGCTCGCCCAGGTGCACCCACAGGCCGCAGCCGACCGGCCGGCCGTCCTCGCGGGCCAGCAGCAGCGTCCCGTCGATCTGATCGGCCGGGGTGAGGGTGGCCGGGTCGTAGCCTTCCGGGAACCGCCCGGCGAGCTCAGTGGCGTAGCGGCGCAGGCAGCCGCGGGCGTCCGGGTCGTCGGCCGGCACCGGCTGCACGGTGAGCGCGGCGCGGCGCAGCAGCCGCCGGATGCGCGCCTGCGCGTCGAGCAGCTCGTCGCGTTCGGTGTCGGTGAGCCGGCCCAGCAGCTCGGCGACACCGTCACGCGAGCGGCGGTCCAGCTCGGCGCGTTCGGCGCGGCCGGCGTCGGTGAGCTCGGCGACGCGCACCCGCCCGTCGGCCGGGTGCGCCCGCACGGTGATCAGCTGCTGGTCGGCCAGGGCCCGCAGCAGCCGGCTCAGATAGCCGGAGTCCAGGCCGAGACGCTCGCGCAGCTGCCGCACGTCGGCGCCGGCGCCGATCTCGAACAGCAGCCGGGCCTGCCCGAGCGGCCGGTCCTGGCCGAGATAGCGGTCGGTGAGCACCCCGAGGTGCCGGGTGTAGTAGCGGTGGAACTCGCGGACCCGATCGATGCGGCCCTCAATCTCTGACACAGGTCAGAGAATATCGGACTCTGCTGACGGCAGACGTCCCTTGGGCGCCGCCACCGGCGTGCGGCAGGCTCGGCGCATGCGGATTCTGGTACTCGGAGGCAGTGGTTTCGTCGGCCGTGCGGTCGCGAGCGAAGCGGTCGCCCGCGGCGACACGGTGACCGTGTTCAACCGCGGGCGCCGCGACCCGGTCCCCGGCACCCACCTGCTGCCCGGCGACCGCGAGTCCCCCGGCGGCCTGGCCGCCCTCGACGACGGCACCTGGGACGCCGTGGTCGACACCTGGTCCGCCGACGCCGCCGCGGTGGCCGCCACCGCCCGCCTGCTGTCCGGCCGCGCCGGCCACTACACCTACATCTCCAGCCGCTCGGTCTACCGCTACGGCGACCCGGCCCCGCTCGCCGAGGACTCCCCGCTGTGCGAGCTCGACGACCCCGGCTACGCCGGCGACAAACTGCGCGGCGAACACGCCGCCGCCGAGTTCACCGGCCCGCTGCTGCTGGCCCGCGCCGGGCTGATCCTCGGCCCGCACGAGGACGTCGGCCGCCTGCCGTGGTGGCTGCGCCGCCTGCACCGCGGCGGCCCCACCCTGGCGCCCGGCCCGCGCGAGCTGCCCCTGCAATACATCGACGTGCGCGACCTGGCACTGTTCGTCCTCGACGCCGCCGCGGCCGGGCGCACCGGCCCCTACAACCTGGTCAGCGAACCCGGCCACACCACCATGGGCGAGCTGCTCACCATCGCCGCCGAGGTCACCGGCGGGCACGCCGAGCTGCGCTGGACCGACCCGCAGACCATCCTCGACGCCGGCATCGAAGCCTGGACCCACCTGCCGATCTGGCTGCCACCGGGCCCCGACCACGACTTCATGCACCGCGGCGACGTCACCAAGGCCCTCCGCGCCGGCCTGCGCTGCCGCCCGGCACGCGACACCGTCACCGACACCTGGCGGTGGCTGAGCTCCCTGCCGGGCGATCCGCCGCTGCGCGCCGACCGCCCACCGGTCGGCCTCGCCCCCGACGTCGAGGCCAAGCTGTGGTGAAAACCCCTTCCCGGTACGGACGTGTACGGCCCCGTGGCATCACGCGATCCCGGCCCGCCCCCAGGCCGCAGCGCGACCGCCGGGCGTAAGCACGCCGTCGCGCCTACCCCACAGCCCCCGCCCCGCCACCGCGCCGCCCCGCACCCAGCCGGCGCCGAGACCACGCCGTCCCGGCGCGATCCGCCCCTGCCAGCCAGCCCGCCGTCTCCGGCTGCCCTCAACGCACCTGACAGCACCCGGATTCAGTGCGTAAACGGCCAGCCTGCCGTCTCGGGCTGGCGCCGGCGCACCTAATGGCGGGCTCATTCGGTGCGTGACGGCCAGCCGGGCGTCTCCGGCCGGCGCCGGCACACCTGACAGCGACCGGTTTCGGGTGTGGCGGCCAGCCAGGGCGTGGGTTGGCGCTGATGCCCCACATAGCCGCCGGTTTCGGTACCCGACAGCCAGCCGGGTTCTTCGGGCTGGTGCTGAGACACCGCTCAGCGGCCGGATCCGGTGCGTCAGCGCCAGCCGGGCTGCGGCGGCCGGCACTGAGGGACGCCTCGCGTACGCATCACTGTACCGTCCGGACGGTACAGTGATGCGTATGGGAACAGCACGCGAGCGCATCCTGGACGCCGCCGAGGAACTGATCATCGCGGGTCACGTGCCGCCCGCTCTGGAGGCGGTAGCGGCAGCGGCGGGCGTGAGCAAGGGCGGCCTGCTCTATCACTTCGACAAGCAGTCGCTGCTGCGGGCGCTGGTGACCCGGGCAGTGCATCGGTTCGACGAACGGCTGACCGTGGCCGCAGCGCAGGGAATGATGGCCGCGGCGTGGCTACGGTTGTCGGTGCCCGTGCCGGAGGAAAGCATGGTTTACCGGGCGATCATGTCGACGATGCGGCTGACCACCACCGGCGAGCTCGACCTGCCGCAGGAGGTGGGTGCAGCCGAACAGCGCTGGCAGCAGATGCTGACCGCCGAGCTGGGCGACCCCATCCGGGCGCGGCTGGTGCGGCTGGTCGGTGACGGCTTGTTCCTGGCCGCGCTGACCGGTCCGCCCCCGACCGGCGACGACGTGGACGAGCTGCTGCGCCATCTCGGTCTGCGCACGGCAGCTGAGCAGGCATGACCGCGGCGCTGCTGGCCGCAGTCGCCGGCCTGGCCCTGCTCGACGCGCTGAACCCCGCCACCATCGCCGGGGTGGCCTTGCTGCTGCTGGCCCCGATGGCGCACCCCGTCCGGGCGGCTGCCGGATTCGTCGCCGGCGCCTATCTGACGGTCTTCGCGCTCGGGGCGGTGGTGTACCTCGGTGCCGACGTCGCCGCCGACGCCGCTGGTAACGGCCTGGTCTGGGTGCGCAGGATCGCGTTCACGGTGGCGGCGGTGGCGCTGGCCGTCGCCGGGCTGCGCCGCCTGCGAGCCCGGATCCGCCCGGCGGTCACCGTGCCGCGCTGGGTCAACCCGGCGAGCGCCGCCGTGCTCGGGCTGGTCATGACCGGGGCGGACCTGCCCAACGCCTTCCCGTACTTCATCGCCATCGAGCGGATCGTCAACGCCGATATCGGCACCACCCGCTCCCTCATGATCATCGGCGGGTACGCACTGGTCTACTGCCTGCCGTGCCTGCTGCTGCTGCTCGCCGGCGCCGCCCGGGGCGACCGCGTGCGCCGCCGCCTCGGCGCCCTCTACGAACGGCTCGGCGCGGAGAGGAAACAGCCCCGCAGCGTGCCCATCGCCGCCGGGTACCTTGGTGCCGCCGTCGGCGTCTTCACCATCGCCGTGCTGGCCTGAGCCACCCGGCAGCGCCCACCCGGCCCGCTGCGACGCTGACCGCGCTCGCACGATCACCGGCCGGGCGGCACGCGGTTGCGCTCACCCCACCGATCAGAAACCCTGCGCCGCGTCGTCAGTTCTGTTGACACTCTCGCACCGGTGGAAGGATCGACGACATGACCGACGCCAGGCAGCTGGGCGCCGACGAGGCCACGTTCATCGCGGCGGCCCGCGCGCACGACACCGCGCGGTTCGCGCTGCTGACCGAGCGCCACCGGCGTGAGCTGCAGGTGCACTGCTACCGGATGCTCGCGAACTACGAGGACGCCCAGGACATGACGCAGGAGACGTTCCTGCGGGCGTGGCGCAAGCGGGAGTCGTTCCAGGGTCACGCGAGCCTGCGGACCTGGCTGTACCGGATCGCGACGAACGCCTGCCTGGACCTGCTGGACAAGCGCCCCGACCGCACCGTGGTGTCCGAGCTGCCGGACCCCGGGGCCGAGCTGGGGTACCTGCAGCCGTACCCCGACCGGATGCTGCCGCAGGACCCGCAGGACTCGGTGGTGGCGCGGGAGACGATCGAGCTGGCGTTCATCGTCGCCGTGCAGCACCTGCCGCCGCGGCAGCGGGCGGTGTTCATCCTGCGTGACGTCCTGGGCTGGCCGGCGCCGCAGGCCGCCGGCGCGCTCGCGCTGAGCGTCGCCTCGGTGACCAGCGCCCTGCAGCGGGCCCGGGTGACGATGCGCGCGCGGTTGCCCGGCCGCCGCCTCGACTGGCGCAGCCCCGCCACCGTCGAGCTGTCGCACGACGAGCGCGGCGCGGTGAAGGCCTACATCGACGCCCATGAGCGCAACGACCTGGCCGGGCTGGTGTCGCTGCTGCGCGACGACCTGCGCTTCGCGATGCTGCCCGACCCGGGCACGGTGACCGTGACCGCGGAGGACGCGGTGGACGGCTGGATTCGCGGGGGGCTGTTCCAGCGCGGCCACGACGACTGGCGCGGTCTCGCCACGACGGTCAACCGGATGCCTGCCGCCGCGTTGTACCTGCGCGCCGCCGACGACCCGCAGTACCGGCTGTTCGCCGTCGCGGTCCTGCACGTCGTCGACGGGAAGATCGCCGAGCTCACCGGGTTCGACGCCGCCGGCAAAGCCTGGCTGGGCCTGCCGGCGGCACGGTGATCGCAGCTCAGCGCCTGGTCTCGTACCTGGTCAGGAGCAGACCGCCGGGGAACGTCCGGGTCTGCACCAGGGCCAGGTTCACCCAGTTGTCCAGGGCGGTGAAGAACGGGGTGCCGCCGCCCAGCAAGACCGGTGCGGTGACCAGCAGGTACTCGTCGATCAGCCCGGCGCGCATGGCGGCTGCGGCGAGGGTGGCGCCGACGAGGTCGATGGGGCCGCCGTCCTCGGCCTTGAGCCGGGTGATCTCGGTGACCGCGTCGCCGGTGACCAGGCGGGTGTTCCAGTCGACCGGGCGCGGCGTGGAGGAGAACACCACCTTCGGCATGTCCCGCCAGCGGCGGGCGTACTCGGCGTGTGCCGGTGTGGCGCCGGGCTGCTGGTCAGCGGTCGGCCAGTGCGAGCTCATCGCCTCCCACACCTTGCGCCCGTACAGTGCCGTGCCGGTGGCCTGCACCCGGTCGGACCAGAACTGGAACAGCTCGTCGCTCGGCACGCTCCAGCCGAGGTCGCCGCCGGGCGCGGCGATGTAGCCGTCCAGGCTCAGGTTCATGCCGAAGGTCAGTTTGCGCATCGTGTCAGCCTCCTGTGAATCGATCTCCCAGGTACAGACGGGCGCGGCGCGCGAACCTCATCGGTGCAAGATCAACCTTTGGGCACCGAGCGCCACCGGAACAGCCGGTGGATCTTGGCCATCCGCCGCCGTGAGCAGCCCGAACGCCGGCCCCGCGACCCGCCACCCCGGCATACTGTTGATCATTCTGGGGTCGACCACGCCCGGAGCGCCCCGTACCCGATCGGAGTCTGATGTTCCACCGCAACGCCACCGATCCCTCCCTGCTGCGCGGCCTGACGCGGCGGCGGCTCGGCCGCCGCGACGCGTTGCGCCTCGGCGGGCTGACCGCGCTGGGCGGCGCTCTGGCCGCCTGCGGCGTGCAGGGCAAGGGCACTCCGGCGGCGAGCGTGGACACCGGCGCCCTGGCGAACTTCTGGGACGGCAAGGTCGGCAACGGCAAGGTCGACTTCGCGAGCTGGCCGATGTACATGGATCCGCAGCGACCGGAGCTGAAGAAGTTCACCGAGCAGACCGGCATCCAGGTCAACTACCAGGAGGTCATCCAGGAGATGGGCCCCTGGTTCGCCAAGGTGCAGCCGCAGCTGTCGGCCCGCCAGTCGATCGGCTTCGACCTGATGGTGATCACCAACGGGATCCAGTTCGGCCAGTTCCGCGCCGCCGGGTTCCTGGCGCCGCTGGATCACAACCGGCTGCCCCACTACACGGCGAACGCCGCGGAGAAGTACGCGCAGGAGTCGTTCGACCCGGGCAACGTGTTCAGCGTGCCGTGGGCGTCGGGCATCACCGGCATCGCCTACGACCCCGCGAAGGTGAAGCGGCCGATCACCAAGCTGGCCGACCTGTGGGACCCGGAGTTCACGGGCAAGGTCGGCATGATGTCCGACGTCACCGAGCTGGCGAACTTCGGCCTGCTGGCCGCCGGCATCGATCCCGCCGGCTCCGACGAGTCGGGCTGGAAGAAGGCCGCCGCGAAGCTGCAGCAGCAGAAGGACGCCGGCATCGTGCGCAACTACTACGAGCAGGACTACCTGGACGCGCTCGGCAAGGGCGAGGTGTGGATCACCCAGGCCTGGTCCGGTGACATCTTCCAGAAGAACCTCTCCGACGGCACGAACTTCAAGTTCGTGATCCCGCAGGAGGGCGGCACCATCTGGACGGACAACTTCGCCATCCCGGTCACCGCCGCCAACCCGGTCGACGCGATCACCCTGATCGACTTCTTCTACCGGGTGGAGAACGCGGCGTCGCTGGCCGAGTACATCAACTACGTGTGCCCGGTGCCGGCCGCCCAGCAGCAGATCCGCAAGGACGCCGCCGAGCTGTCCGGCGACGACCGTGCGGAGCTGCAGCAGGTGGCCGACAGCCCGCTGGTGTTCCCCAGCGAGGACGACTACGCCAAGCTGCACTACTACGTCGGGTTCGACACCGCCGAGGAGCAGCAGGACTTCACCCGGCTGTTCGAGCCGATCGTGCTGGGCTGACCGGCCGCTGGTAGCAGTGGTCGAGGCGGGCCGCCGCCCGGCGCAGGGCGGCGGCGGTGCCCCGGCGCAGCGGGCCGGGCTCCGGATCGGGCACCACCGGCGCGTCCGGCAGCGCGGAGTGACTGATCCGCGTGGCGGCGGGCCGGAGCAGCGGCAGGACGAGGTCGATCATCAGTGATCCCTCCCTATGTTTCCGGTTAAACTCATTTCACCGGAAGCTGCCCGGCTCCGCAACCCCCTAAACGCATTTTGGTGGAAGCAATGAGTTTTCCCCCGCTCTTCGGCGGCCTGCCCTGCCTCGACTTCGCCAACTCCGTCGACGGCAGGGCGATGCCCCGCCCCGAGGAACACCTGCACGACTACGGCCACCTGGTGCGCTGGGCCGCGTACGCCGAACTGATCGACGACGACACCGCCCGGCACCTGCAAACGCTCGCCGCAGCGCGGCCGCAGGCCGCGCAGGCATCCCACGCCGCCGCGCTGCGGCTGCGCGAGGCGATCTTCCGGGTCTGCGCCGATGACACCCCGGCCGCGGCCGACCTCGCGATCATTCAGCAGGGGTACGCCGGCGCGATGGCCGCCGCCACCCTCACCCCCACCGGCACCCGCTACAGCTGGACGTTCCCCGGCGACCACCTGGACCGCGCCTGGTGGCCGGCCGCCTGCTCAGCCGTCGACCTGCTCACCACCGGCCGACTCGACCGGGTCAAGGTGTGCGCGTCCACCGGCGGCTGCGACGGGCTGTTCCTGGACACCAGCAAGAACGGCAGCCGCCGCTGGTGCAGCATGAGCGACTGCGGCACCGAGGCGAAAGTCACCCGGCAGACAGCGCGGCGCCGCGCCGCCCGCACCTGATCACAGGCTGCGCGCGGCGTGCCGGCCCGCGGCCCGCCCGGAGAACAGGCACCCGCCGAGGAACGTGCCCTCCAGGGCGTTGTAGCCGTGCACCCCGCCGCCGCCGAACCCGGCCACCTCACCGGCCGCGTACAGCCCCGGCACCGGCTCCCCGCTCAGGCCCAGGACCCGCGAGTCCAGGTCGGTCTGGATGCCACCGAGGGTCTTGCGGGTCAGCACGTGCAGCTTCACCCCGATCAGCGGCCCGGCCGCCGGGTCCAGGATGCGGTGCGGCACCGACGTCCGGCCGATCCTGTCGCCCAGGTAGCGGCGCGAGTTGTGGATGCCCTGCACCTGCGCGTCCTTGCTGACCTTGTTGCCGATCTGCCGGTCCCGCGCCTGCACCTGCTCGCGGATGCGGGCGGCGTCCAGCAGCGGCTCGGCGGTCAGCTTGTTCATCGCCGCGACCAGATCATCGAGGCCGTCGGCGACCACGAAGTCGTCGCCGTGCTGCTTGAACGCCTCCACCGGCGCCGGCGCGCCCTTGCCGAACAGCCGCTCCTTGATGAACGCCCGCCGGTCCTTCGCGGTCAGGTCCGGGTTCTGCTCGGACCCGGACAGCGCGAACTCCTTCTCGATCATCCGCTGCGACAGCAGGAACCACGAGTGGTCGTACCCGGCGATCTCCGGCGTGGTGCGCAGGTAGCGCAACGTGCCCAGGGTGTCGTAGCTGGGGAAGAACGGCGCCGGCAGGCGCCGGCCGAGCGCGTCGAACCACATCGGCGACGGCGCGGACAGGATCCGGATGCCGTGGCCCGGCCACACCGGGTTCCAGTTGCGCACCCCCTCCACGTAGTGCCACATCCGGTCCCGGTTGACCAGCCGCGCCCCGGCGGCCTCAGCGATGCCGAGCATCCGCCCGTCCACGTACGCCGGCACCCCGGTCACCATGCTGGTCGGGGCGGTGCCCAGCCGTGCCGGCCAGTACTGGCGCACCAGGTCGTGGTTGGCGCCGATCCCGCCGGTGGTGACGATGACCGCCGGCGCCCGCAGCTCGAAGTCCCCGGCCACGGTGCGGTTCGACGGCACCCCGCGCGCCGCGTCGTCCGCCGCCAGCAGGGTGCCGCGCACCCCGGCCACCGCACCGCCCTCGACGATCAGCTCGTCGACCCGGTGCCGGTGATGAAACGCCAGCCGCCCCGCGGCCGCCGCGGCCAGCGCCGCGTTGGCGAACGGCTCGACCACCCCGGTGCCCGTACCCCAGGTGATGTGGAACCGCGGCACCGAGTTGCCGTGCCCGCCGGCGCGCAGGTCACCGCGCTCGGCCCAGCCGGCGAACGGCAACCACTTCATCCCCAGCGACGCCAGCCAGGCACGCTTCTCCCCGGCGGCGAACTCCACGTACGCCCGCGCCCAGCGCACCGCCCAGCTGTCCTCGTCGCCGAGGCGGTCGAACCCGGCGCTGGCCTGCCAGTCCGACCAGGCCAGCTCGACGTCGTCGCGGATGCGGGCCCGCCGCTGCTCGGGGCTGCCGACGAAGAACAACCCGCCGAACGACCACCACGCCTGCCCGCCGAGGTTGGCCGCGTTCTCCTGATCCAGCAGCGCCACCCTCTTCCCGGCGGCCGTGAGCTCGTGCGCGGCGGCCAACCCGGCCAGCCCGGCACCCACGACGATGACGTCCGCGTCCACGGCCCACACCCCTCTGCGCTGATGAGATACGAGAATTTATCGGATTAGCGGTCCGGTGGGAACGGCTACCATGCGCCGATGCAGCTGACCGCCGCCGCCTTCCTCGACGCCCTGCACGCCGAAGCCGACGACGCCGAACGCGACAAGAAAAAGCGCTACCTGCACACCGGCCCCGACACCCAGGTCATCGGCGTGCGCATGGGCACCCTGTTCGCCACCGCCAAGGCCTACCACCGCATGCCCCTGGACCAGGTCGAACAACTGCTGGCCAGCCCCTACTACGAGGCCCGCATGGGCGCCGTCAGCATCCTCGACTTCCAAGCCCGCCACCCCAGGATCACCGACGCCGAACGGCGCGCCCTCTACGACACCTACCTGAACAACCACGACCGCATCGACAACTGGGACCTCGTCGACCGCGCCGCACCCCGCGTCATCGGCTGGTACCTGCTCGACAAACCCCGCGACATCCTCTACGACCTCGCCGCCTCCCCCGACCAGTGGCGCCGCCGCACCGCCATCACCGCCACCCTCTTCCTCATCCGCAACCACCAGTACGACGACGCCCGCAAACTCGCCGACCTGCTCGCCGACGACCCCGCCCCCCTGGTCCGCAAATCCGTCGCCATCGCCCGCCGCGAACTCGGCAAGGCCGACACGCCGTAACCCGGCTGTGGCGTCGCTCGCCCCGTAACGCCCCGCACAGACACCCCGGGGTCACGCCACCACAATGAGAACGTGCCGCAGCCGACCGCCGACCCCGTGCAGACCCGCGCCGAACTCGCCACGCTGCGCCCCGACCTGCTCGACCGCTACGACGCCGCCCTACCCGGCGCGCGCAGCGCCATCCTCACCCGCCTGTACGGCGCCCTGGAACGCGAACCGCTACCCGGCCTGGCCCGCCGCGAACACCGCGACGGCCACACCCACGTCACCTTCACCAACGGCGAGACGGTCAGCTACCCGACCACCGCCGCCGCACCGTTCACCCGCGCCGAACCCGACGGCGACCCGGTCGCCCTCGTGCACCGCCTCTGGCCCGGCAGCCGCCTCACCGCCGAGATCGCCAACAGCGTCGCCAACCTGGCCCTGGCCCGCGCCAACACCACCCCCACCCGGCTCCCCGCACCCGGCGACCCCGACGCCCTCGGCAAAATCGAACAACTCCTCGTCGACGGCCACCCCCTGCACCCGTGCTGCCGCACCCGCACCGGCCTGACCGTCGCCGACGTGCTCGCCTACGCCCCCGAACACCGGCCGGTCATCCGCCTGCGCCGGCTGCGCGTGCCCGCCGACCGCTGGTACGGCACCGCCCAGCCGGTCCTCTACGCCCACCCCTGGCAGGCGCCCCGGCTGCTCGCCCGCTACCCCTGGCTCACCAACGCCGGCGTCACCCGCCCGGTCCGGCCGCTCATGTCCCTGCGCACCGTCGCCCCGGTCAGCGGCGGACCCCACATCAAAACCGCCGTCGACATCCAGATGACCTCCGCCGTCCGCACCGTCTCCCCGGCCGCCGTGCACAACGGGCCACGCCTGTCCGCACTGCTCACCCGCCTCACCGCCGACCTGCCACTGGACGTGCTCGCCGAAACCGCCGCCGGGGCGGTCATCACCGACGACGGACCCGACCGCCACCTCGCCCACCTCACCCGGCAGGCGCCCCGACTCGGCGCCGGCGAGACCGCCGTACCCCTCGGGGTGCTCGCCACCACCCCGGCGCTGCTGGCCAGCCTGCGCGACCCGTACGCATTCCTGAAAGACCTTGATCTGGTGCTGTTCGCGCCGATGGCGCGCGTGCTCGAACGCGGCGTCGCGCTCGAAGCCCACGGCCAGAACACCCTGATCGTCCTCGCCGACGGCCGGCCGGTACGCACCCTCTACCGCGACCTCGGCGGCGTGCGCGTCCACACCACCCAGCACCCCGACCTCGACCTGCACGGCGACCTGCCCACCGACGACCCCGCCGACCTGCGCACCAAACTCACCGCCGCCCTCGGCACCGCCACCCTGCAACTGGTCACCGCCCTCGCCCACCACTACGGCACCGAACCCGACCGGCTGTGGAACACCATCCCCGACCTGCTCGACGGCCCCCTGCCGATCAAAGCCACCACCGCCATGCGGCTCGCCACCGACCCGCTCGCCGACCAGTGGACCCATCTGCCCAAGGACCCCACATGATGATCCGCAGCGTCAGCACCGGACGCCTCGCCGCAGCCGCCGCCCACACCGAGGCCGCCCTCGCCGTCCACGCCCCCCACCTGACCGCCGGCTTCGTCGCCAACCTGCCCCACGCCGCCGACACCGTCGGCCGCCGCCTGCGCGCCGCCCTCGTCCGCGAAGAACTCACCCCCGCCTACACCCGCGGGCGGGTCCACGCGTTCAACCGGGTCGAATACCCCACCGCCGGCGTCAACGACCCGGTCGACCTGCTCGCCGGCCTCGACAACGGCACCTTCGCCGCGGAGATCCGCAACGCGGTGCTGAATCTGGCGATCGCGCTCTCCCGCTTCTCTGCGGGTGAGGAGTCCGATAACCCGGACATCGAGGCAGTGCGGCTCGAACGGCTCGCCGTCGCCGGACACAACCTGCACCCCTGCGGCCGCACCCGCCTCGGCTGGGACACCGTCGACGTGCTCGCCCACGACCTCGAAGCCGGCCACACCACCATCGGCTTGCTCGCCGTCCGCGACGACCACCACCTCGGCGACGACCTCACCGCACCGCTGAACCTGCCCGCCGCCCCACCCGGCTACCGCACCCAGCCCGTCCACGCCTGGCAACGCGACCTGGTCACCACCCGCTACGCCGACCTGTTCACCGCCGGCATCCTGCAACCCATGGACGGGCACCTCGACGCCATCCCCACCGCCGCCCTGCGCACCCTGCTCATCCCCGGCACCGGCACCTACCTCAAGGTGTCCCTCGACATCCAGGTCACCTCCACCCGCCGCAGCATCAGCGTCGCCAGCACCCGCAACGGACCCGCCCTCTCCGACCTGCTGCACCGCATCGTCGCCGACGACCCCGACGGGCACCGCCTGCTGCTGCTGGCCGAAACCGGCGGCGCCGCCGTACCCGCCGCCGGCACCGGACGCGACCTGTCGGCCATCACCCGCACCGGCCTCACCGGCCGCCTGCAACCCGGCGAACACGCCGTACCCGGCAGCGCCCTGCCCGCCCACGACCCCGCCACCGGCACCACCGTCCTCGCCGGCCTCGTCAACGAATCCGGACTCGGCGCCGCCGGCTGGCTCACCGCCTACACCCGCCTGCTCCTACCACCCCTGCTGCGCCTGGCCACCCGCGGCGTCGCCCTCGAAGCCCACCTGCAGAACTGCCTGCCCACCTTCCTCGACGGCCGCCCCCACCGCCTCGCCCTGCGCGACTTCGCCGGCCTGCGCCTGCACCCCGGCCGCCTCACCGCCGCCGGACACACCCTCGACCTGTGGCCCGGCTCCGTCGTCGGCACCGACGACCTCGACCTGCTACGCGCCAAACTCGGCTACACCGCCCTGCAAGCCCACCTCGGCGAACTCGTCATCCGCCTGGAGGAAACCCACGGCCTGCCCGAAGACCACGCCTGGCGCATCGTCCGCGACATCGTCGACGACACCTACGACCAGCTCGACGGCCACCCCGACCACGCCTACTTCACCGCACCCACCATCGGCCACAAAGCCCTCGTCCGGATGCGCCTCGCCGGCGAAGGCGACATCTACCTCCCGGTCAGCAACCCCCTCCATGGCTGAGCTGCCCACCCACGTCGCCCACGCGCTGCGGCGCCTGCCGGCGCCCGCCTGCGCCTACCTCTACGACACCCAGGCACTACGCCGGCGCGCAGAAACCTTCCGGGCGGCACTGCCGGCCAACACCCTATTCCTGTACGCGGTGAAAGCCAACGGCCACCCCCGAGTGGTCGACACCCTCGCCACCGTGTGCGACGGCCTGGAAGTGGCCTCCGGCGGAGAACTCCACCTCGCCGTCAACGCCGGCGCCCGCCGCATCGCCTTCGGCGGACCGGCCAAAACCGACACCGAACTCGCCGCCGCCGTCGCCGCCGGCGCCCAACTCAACGTCGAAAGCGCCCACGAACTGCGCCGCCTCGCCGGCCTCGGCCTGCACGCCGACATCTGCATCCGGGTCAACCGCGCCGGCAGCGGACTCACCGGCAGCCACACCATGACCGGCACCCCCACCCCGTTCGGCGTCGACGAAACCCAACTACCGGCCCTGCTCGCCGACATCCCCGCCGGACTGCGCGTCACCGGATTCCACCTGCACGCCGTCTCCAACAACCTCGACGGCACCGCACACGCGGCCTTCCTCACCGACGCCATCACCTGGTCCCTCGGCACCGCCCACAAACACGGCGTACACCTGCGCACCGTCAACGCGGGCGGCGGATTCGGCGTCGACTACCTGAGCACGGCCGCCATCGACCTGACACCGCTGTCGAAAGTCACCGTTCCCGACGGCATCGAACTGCTCCTCGAACCCGGCCGCTACCTCACCGCCGACGCCGGCTGGTACACCGCGGAAGTCCTCGACCTCAAAACCACCCACGGGCGCACCTTCGCCGTCCTACGCGGCGGCACCCACCACTTCCGGCTCCCCGCCGCCTGGGGCTACAGCCACCCGTTCACCGTCCTGCCCGTCGACGACTGGGACCGGCCCTACCCGCGCCCCACCGTCCACGACACCGACATCGACGCCGTCGGCGAACTGTGCACCCCCCGCGACGTCCTCACCCGCGGCCAGCACGTCCCCCAACTACGCGCCGGCGACCGGCTCGTCTTCGCCCGCGCCGGCGCCTACGGCTGGGACATCTCCCACCACGAATTCCTGCGCCACGACCCACCCGACTTCGTCATCCTCTGACCAGGCCCAACTTGCGGACCTGCCACTCCAGGTCGGCGCCGCCCGGCGAAAGCTCCGTCAAGCCGTAGAACAGCCACGCCTGGAACACCGGGACCACCAGCGCCCGCTCCAGATCGGAAAGCGGGCGCACCTCGGCGTAACCACGGATCACGTCATCCTGATAACCGCGCCACCACAACGCGAAATCCGCCACCAGCAGCGTCCGGTGCGCAGCCTCGAAATCCAGCAACCCGGACAGCCGGTCACCGTCGAACAGCAGATTCCACGTGGCGAAATCCCCGTGGATCAGACCGCGCGGCACGGCGCTGAGATCCTGCGCGGCGAACCACTGCGCTGTCGCGTCACGGCACTGCCGCAGCAGGCGGCCCTGATCGGGCCGGAACCGTTCGAACTCCCGCAACCACCGCTCCAGCGCCGGGTCGGCGACGACCACATCAGGCCCCGGGAAACCGGCGCGGCAGCCGGTGATCCCGGCAGCGGCCAGGTGCAACTCGGCGAGCAGCCGGCCGCGGGCGCGCTGTTCGCCGGCGTCGCCGCGTGCCCGGGGCACGCCCGGCAGGCGGTGCAGCAGCAGCCAGATGTCACCGTGCCGGTCGGTGAACGGCTCGTCGAGCAACTGCGGCGTCGGCCAGCCCCGTTCCCGCAGCTCAGCCGAGACCCGCAGCGTGTACGCCACGTCGCGGTATCTCGCCCGCTTGACGATGAGGTCCTGCCCGGCGCGGGTGGCGGCCCAGGTGCCACCGCCGTGTTCGCCCAGCAACGGTCCCGGTTCGAGCCGCCACCGGCGGCAAACGTCCGCGTCGATTCTCATGGGTTGTCGGCGAAGCCGTCCTTTGGGTGTTGAGTGCGGCTTGCCGCACTGCCTCTAGGGCATCCTAGGATACTGATTCGACGGCCTTTTGCGATGAGTTCCCTTCCTAGCGCAGCAAGCCCCGCCGGGTTGTCCCCGTTCGGCTCCTACGCCGCAAGTTGACTCCCTGGGGCTTGGCTGCCCGCACGACGTCCTCAGGCAGACGCCTGCCCACCGCGTCCGGTGACCGCCGTGCCGCATGTCGTCCGTCGGCCTGGAACACCCGTCTTCTCCCCTGCGCGAACCGATGGCGGGCACCGCTCGCGATCACCGTCCTGCTCGGGGAACCCGTTCTCGGAGCCGAGGCCCTCCTGCGACAGTGCTCCCGGCTTCCGGCACCACCTTGATCAACCGGCGAACAGACCCGGCAAGATCAAGCCATGAGCCAGATCGTCGAGATCCATGTCCCCCTGCTGCCCGGCAAAGACGTGCCGCAGGACAGCTTTCAGTTCCCGTGGATCGAACAGGTCGAGGACCACCTGATCGACCTGGAGGACGAACTCGACATCGAGGTCTACGACGAGGCCGAGGAAATCGACGACAGCTACGTCTTCTTCATCGCCGGCGGCGACGAACAAACCCTGCTGACCGCAGCCTCCCGCGTAGCAGCTCTCGACGGCGTCCCACCCGGCTCCTTCGCCATGGTCACCGACGAAGCCGCCGAGTCCATCGGCATGGGCCGCCGAGTCACCCTCCCTATCCCCTGACCCGAACACCCGAGCCAATCGACTCTCCTGAACTCACGGCGAGGCCACCACGCCAGTCCCAGCTCGTGGCACTGTCGGCTGGCTGCCACACCCCTAACCGCGACCTCATTCCGTGCCTGGCCGCCAGCCGGCGGCTTCAGCCGGCGGTCAGGCACGGCAGCCGCAACGCCGTGACGTGCCCGAGCGTCAGCCGGGCGGCCTCGGCTGTCCGGCATGAACCCATCCCGGCCGCCATAAGGCGCGTCAGCACCAGCCGGGCGACCCCGGCTGGCGGCCAGGAACCGAACAGCCGCCTCAGTCCGTGCCTGAGCACCAGCCGGCGGCCTCGGCTGGCGGTCAAGAACCCCAACGCGGGCTCTTTCCATGCCTGACCGCCAGCCGAGTGACGTCAGCTGGCATGCACGGAGCCGCGACGCCACGACAGGCCTGAGCGTCGGCCGAGCAGAGTCGGCTGTCCGCCAGGAACCTAACCCGGCCGCCATAAGCTGCGTCAGCGCCAGCCGAGGCCGCCAGGCTGGCGGCCAGGAACCGAACCGGGGGCTCAATCCGTGCCTGAACGCCAGCCGCGCGGCTTCAGCTGGCGGCCAGGAACCGAACCGCGGGCTCAATCCGTGCCTGAACGCCAGCCGCGCGGCTTCAGCTGACGGCAAGGGACGGTGGCTGGGACGCGGTGGCGGGATCGGCCGGCCGTTGCAGGCTGCGGCTGGCTCGGCTCAGGAGCTGGCGAGGCGTTCGAGCTCTCTCGTCAGCTCAGTTCGCAGCGGGTCGTGCTGGGGGCCGAGGAGATGCTCCGGAGCGGAGCGCAACTCCGCCGGATAACCGAACACCGGCCCTTTCGCCCGGTCTTCCGGCTCCCACGTGTATCGCGCGTGGACGTGGGCGTGCAGGTAGGGATCGAGGTTGCCCAGGATCGAGTAGTTCACCCGCCGGAATCCGCTGTCGCGACGGTGGCAGACGGTGGCGATCGCCTCCCCGAGTAGGTCCATGTCGGCGAGGAAGGCGAGCCGGCGCGGGCGCGGCAGGTCGGTGAGGCGGTTGGCGGTCGGGTCGTCGGTGAGCAGGACGCAGTAGCCCGGCAGCAGCTGCGAGTCGCCGATGACCGCGAAGCTCGTCGCCAGCCGGGCGAGAACGGTGGGGTTCTCCCCTCGCAGGGCGGATCCGATCCTGTCCAGGCGCCAGCCGACCACGTCGGCATGGTACCGAGCCCGGATCGCAGCGCGGCCGCGTACGAAATCGGGGTGGTCGGCGAAGCCGTCCTTGATCGGGGGGTGCGGCTTGCCGCACCTCCCCTAAGGCGTCCTAGGATGAAGGCATGGATGGGGCTGCCTATGGAACCTTCATCGCGCTGGCCGTCGTGGTCGTGCTGATCCCGGGGCCGGACTTCGCCGTCGTCACCGGCAACACCGTCTCCGGCGGGCGGGCGCGCGGCCTGTGGTGCGCCGCCGGGGTCGCCACCTCGAACGCGGTGCAGGGCACGGCAGCGGTGATCGGGCTGGGTGCGCTGATCGTGAGCGCCCAGCCGGTCTTCCAGACGATCAAGTGGGCGGGCGCGGCGTATCTGGTGTATCTCGGCGTGCGGGCGCTCCGCTCGGCCTGGCGCGGGCAGTATCCGATGGAGGCCACCGAAGGTGGCAAGGGCGCGGCGATCCGCGGCTGGCGGCAGGGGTTCCTCTCCAACATCACGAACCCGAAGGTGCTGGTCTTCTACCTGGCGGTGCTGCCGCAGTTCCTCGCGCCGCAGGCCGGCGCGGTGTCGATGCTGGGGTACGCGCTGAGCCACGCCCTGCTCTCGCTGACCTATCTGATGCTGCTGACCGCCGGGCTGCACCGGGCCCGGCGGGTGCTGTCGCGCCGCCGGGTGCGCCGGACCCTGGACGGGCTGACCGGGACGGCGATGGTCGCATTCGGGGCGCGGATCGCGGTCGAGCGCGGCTGAGCAGACGACGACCGCAGCGGCCCGGAACGCGGCCCGGCCGCGAAGCGATGATCAGGCAGCCGGTTCGCGGCGGCTGAGCCGCACGCACCCCACCACGAGCAACGCCACCCCCACCAGCGTCCCCGCGATGATGAACCCCGACTCGTAGTACGGCCCGTCATCCACCGATACCGCGATGGACACCCGCTCCCCCTGCGACGGCGACGCCAGCGGCGGCGCCGTCGTGATCGTCCGGTACGCGGTCTGCACCTCCATCCACGTGCGCGCCCCCAGCACCGCCGTCCCGATCACCAGCGGCGCCACCGCGTCCGGCAGCACACCCGGGTCGGCCAGGCGGATCACCGCCACCGCGAGCAGCACACACCCCAGCACCAGCGCACCCGCGACGACCACCGACCGGATCGTCTGTTCCCGCTGAAGGACCGGGTCGGTGATCATCGCGATCAGGTCGGCGGTGGCGACCGGCACCTGCCGCCACGCGCTGACCTCGGCCACCAGCGCACCGGCCACCGCCAGCAGGCCACCCCACGTCAGCAGCCGGGCCGGGCGGCCGGCGACCGGCCGCAGCGCGAGCACCAGCAGCACCGCGAGCCCGGCGAGCATGGTCGGCCAGCGCATCCCCGCGACGGCGCCGGCAGCGGCCACGGCGGTGAGGACCACGACGACCGGGATCCATCGGCTGATCACGAGCGGCGACGCTACCAAAGATCGACGTCCGTCACAGGGTCAGGGTCATGTGCACACTGTTCGGGTCCGGCCGGTAGCCGGCGAACGGCTCGCAGTAGGTGAAGCCGAACTTCTCGTACAGCGCGCGGGCCGGCGCGAAGAACCCGTCCGCACCGGTCTCCAGGTAGAGCCGGGCGTATCCGCGCCGCCGCGCCTCCCCCACCAGGTGCCCGAGCACCGCCGACGCCACCCCGCGCCGCTGGGCGGCCGCCGCGGTGCGCATCGATTTCACCTCCGCGCTGGCCGCGTCCAGCTCCTTCAGGGCGCCGCAGCCGACGAGCTGCTCGCCGTCGTACACCGACCAGAACGTCACCTCGGGCCGGCGCAGCGCGTCGAGGTCGAGCGCGTGGGTGCTCTCCGGCGGCGTGATCGACCGCAGCTCGTCCAGGTGTTCGCGCAGCAGCGCGGCGATACCCGGCCCGGACAGGTCATCCACCACGATCTTGCGCATCGTCCCCCGATCCCACCCCGGCGCCCATCGCCGCGGCCGGAATTCTGCCAGCCGGGCGGCGCACCGCCCGATCAAATTCCCACTGCGGTGATGCCGACAAGGTGGTAGACAACCCCGGTGGAGTCGACTTTGACGTATTCCGATCTGCTGCGACTGATCGACGAGCGGGCGACCGCCTTCCGGGCCGCCGTCGCCGCGGCGCCCGACCTCGGCGCGCAGGTGCCGACCTGCCCGGAGTGGACGCTGTTCGACCTGGCCGAGCACATCGGTGAGGGGCGCCGCAGGTGGGCGGCCACCGTCGCCGCCGGGCCGGCCGACGCGCCACCGGACCGGGCTGCCTGGCCGGGCCCGCTGGAAGCACCCCGCGAGCGCGACGCGCTGCTGGACTGGCTGACCGCATCCACCCAGCTGCTGGTCGGCGCGCTGCGCGAGGCCGGCCCCGACCGCGGGTGCTGGACCTGGTGGGGGCGCTCGCAGTCCCCGCGGAACAGCGCGGCCGTGGCCCGGCATCAGCTGCAGCAGCTGGCCGTGCACACCTACGACGCCCAGCTCGTCGTGGGCGCTGCGGAGCCGCTGCCCACCGAGATCGCCCTGGACGGGGTGGACGAGTTCCTGTCCACCTGCTGCGCGACGACCTCGCCCTGGCCGCACGAGCCCGCCACCGTCGACTACCACGCCACCGAGGGCCGTTCCTGGCGTCTCTCGCTCTCCGCCGACGGCGCACGCTCCGCCCGCACCAACGGGGAAGGCACCGCCGACGCCTCCGCTGAGGGCTCGGCCAGCGAGCTGGTCCTGTTCCTCTACGGCCGGATCCTCATGGACGCGCTGAAGCTCGAGGGTGACCGGCGCCAGTTCGACCGGCTCATCGCCTGGGACCCCGGCGTGTGATCATCGCGGTGTGACCAGCTTCCCCGCGACGGCCCGGCGCGTACGCGACCCGGACCTCGTCGCCTGGCAGCGCCGGGCGCGGTTGCGGAACTGCCTCTATCACTTCGCGCCGTACGGGTTCCGGGCCACCTGGAACCACCTGGTGGCCGCTCACCGCATCCCCCGCCGGATCGAGGCCGATCCGGCGGCGCTGGTCCGGGCCCTCGACGACCTCGAGGCCGCCCGCGCACTGGTCATGCCGCGGGCGGCCGCCTTCGCCGCCCGCCGGCGCGAGGAGAAGCGGGCCGGTCGCCGCGTCCCGGCGGAACAGCATCCGTGGGACTCCTGGGGCTGCCACGCCATCGCCTACTGCCCGGACCCGCGCAAATATCCGGACGGCCCGCTCGCGCTGGTGGTGGTCGCGTCCGTCACGGTCTCGCGCAGGCCGACCTCGATGTCGGTGGCGGTCAGGCCGAAGGTGCGCTCGGTGAGCGAGGAATCGA
>NZ_JBEZZB010000087.1:0-42686 GCF_040638955.1 Actinoplanes sp. NPDC024001 | reverse complement strand
CAGGCCGACACTTCGGAGAAGTCACTTCCCGGACCCGCTGAAGACCACCATAGAACACCGCTCCTCACCGCCTCTTGACACAGAGGGGCGCCATGAGAGCGCAGGCTATTGAAACAAACCGGCCCGAATCAAATATTTAAGCTAAGTCCACGTGAAAATTGCCAGCGCTAAACTTCCTTCATGGACGGGCGATGTCGGCCGCCGGTGGTGTATAGGTAATGGACTCGCGACGAATCCCTACCGTCCGAAACGATCAAGGTAGCGTTGTCGGATAGTGTCGAGTTGATCGCCCGTGTCCTCGACCCGCCAGAAGCCCCAGGGGTCTCGCGCTGACCCGACGACGTACTCCATGGCCTTGGTAAGTGAGGTCGCAACGGAGCCTTCCTCGGTTTGGATGGTTCCCCCCGGGCGGACGTGGGCGTAGTGCATCTTGCCACGCCGGCGACCAATGAGGCGATCGCCGACATTGATGAGGCCGGCTTCGACCAGTTCTTGGAATCGGACACCGTAGCGCGTGCGACTGGTGGTTGCGGCCGCGGCCGGAGCTGTCAGCTCGAGCTCGTTCAGACTCCAGATATGTTTAGCGATTTCAAGGTAGAACTGCCCACGAGCTTCGATGAACGGTTCGAGCGGGGTGTTCGCGTCGTAGGTCACATTCATCTGAAAAATTCCCTTAGCGCGAAGGAATTTCTCCAGAGTGCCGTTGCTGCGGCGGAAGAAGTCTGGGTTCAGCATTCCGGCCAGCCGGGTATCTTTGCGATACCGTACTAGTTTGTCTTCGAGAAGCATCCCGCCGTATTTCCCGTTCTCCCGGCCTTCGAGAAGTAACAGCGCGCCGATGCGATTACGCAGATGCCGGTAGAGCTGGGCGTTTGGCACCTTATGAGCATATGCCGACGCCGTTTTGGTGAACAAGTGTTCGATCTCGAAGTCGCGATCCGCGGTTCGACGCATGAGGAACCGCTCAGTTGGATCCGCCTCGTCGTTGGTGGCGCCTATCTCAACCCACGCCGTGATGCGTGCCAATACATAGTTCACGAACCTCCGGTGAGACTCGTAACTGAGTTCCGGAATTCTGCCCAGCCGGGCGGGCCAGTCGGTCGCGTATTCCCCAAGGACGCGACTCAGCTCGTTCACCGAGTCGGTCTGCTGCACCCGTGGCATGACCGTCGAGACTAGTTCATCAATACGATTCTGCTCGACCCGTTCGTCGTGGAGTGTTTGCGTCACGTAGAACAGGTCTAGGAAGTTGGCGATCATGCAGGCTTTCTGCTGCCATGCCGCCGTCTTCTCGTCGCCCGGGCGCAGGGCGGCGATGGTCAAGTCGAACTGTTCGACAATGCCGTTGAAGGCGTTGTATCGGACCGCACGCAGCTGCGGGTTGAGCTTATATCGCGCCTTCAGGAGGGCACTGTATACCTCATGGAAAGGATAAAGAACGTCGGTGACCAGTCGAGCCCGGTCGCCGATTTTGCCGTTAGGCCAGATATCGGTCTCGTGCACCCGTACCCATTCGGAGGTCGCGTCGTTCAGACTCGGCCCCGACATTTGCACGACTTCGGGAAATCTGGCCCGGAAGACAGCTCTCAGGTAGGCGAAGGCGGCACCCCGCTCGACCTTTTCCAGCGTAGTCACCATCTTGTTCCATGTCCCCTCAATGGCACGAGGTCCGTCTTCAGCGTCGCTGAGAAGGAAACGCTTGAGGTGGTCCATGGGTGAAAGGCGAAGACCTGTGTCATTGATCGACTGGTACATCTCCTCGGCACGGACGCGATCCCGCGCGTCAATCTCAACCAGCGATACCCGATTGAGCAGCCATTCAGTAAATAAGATCAGCGCATCACCGCGGAGTTTTTCCATCAGGTGGATTTCGACGACCTGATACGCCCGCCAAATGCGATGGATCGCAGCAGGGGAGTTATCGAAGCTTGGGTTGCGTCCGTTCAATAAGGCGTCGAAGCAGTCCGCGTACTCGTCAACAACCACGCGAAATGTTTTTTTGCCGAACCGCTCCTTCACGATCAACGTGCGGAGCTGGGCCGCCTTGCCGGCGGCCCTCGGCATCTGCGCCAGCTGCCGCTGCAAATAGATCATCAGGAGCATAAGTGTGATGATTCGCTGCTGGCCGTCAACCAGGTATGCCTGGTCCTCCTCGGCATGCATGATGTACGGACCGAGGAAGTAAGGAACGTACGACTGGACTTCATTCAGCGAGTGCTCGGGATTCCATTGACCAAGGAACCTTCGAGACAGGTCACTTGCGAGTCGCTCAACCTGGGACTCTTCCCAAACATAGTCGCGCTGGTAGAAGTCAAGATCGAACCACTTATTATTGAATGCCGCCTCGATAGATTGGCCGCGGGCTTTGACCAATTCTTTCGTCTCACCTCTGCGGGCCTTGCTTCGCCTAGCCATGAGCCTGCGATTAGACGGCTACGACGGCTTTGGTTGCCACAATGGGGTCACCGCCGCCGCGCCACATGTAGCCGGAACGAACCACCCGTACAGGCACTCCGGGATCGGGTGCCGCCACTTCGGCCTCATGCGCATTGGGATCGAACGGGACGGTTTTGCCTGGTTTGCCGAGCTGCCACAGGCGTTTCCGTTTCGTCTCCTCGGCGAAGAGTTCGGCGACCTCGGCAACGGTGCCACCGCCATTCTGAATCACCTCGACGGCCACGGCCAGGTCAGCAACAAGCCTCGCCTGCTGGAACTGGTGTTCTGTCCAGCTGGCCTCGGTGATCCCGGTCTGATCTAAGGCGTGTGCCACGTTCTCCACCGACGACGCGGTTAACCACTCCGGCAGTCTCGAGCTGGCGCGCCCTGCCAGCAGATCGAGAGAAATCCGCGCTGGCCGCCGTTCGGTCAACCACTCGTATTTATGGTCTGTCATGGTGATCTGCGGATGCAGTTTGATCAGGGGTTGGGCTCGTCGCCAGTGCCGGTCGATGTCACCCTTCTTCATGCCCGCGTCGATCAGGTGTTGCTTGATGTCCCGTGCAGGAATCGGCGTGGTTGACAGGCGGATGATGTCGACGAATGCGGAACCTGGATCGTTCTCGAACTTCCTGACGAGGATCTCTGAGTCCACACCTACCGTCCCTCAGCCCTAGTTCGTATGTTCGGATGATAATCACACCGGTATAGAACTTGGCTGTAAGCTCTGCGACAGCCGCCATCCGTTCCGATCAATCCGAATTGATGATATCGATGATCCGCGATGTAGGGCATCGACACAGTTCCGGCCGCAGGTTCACGTCTGTCCGCGCTCCTGACTGACGCGAAACGGGACTAGTCACGCACCGGCGCATGATCATGCGCACTCAACTCGGCTACTTATTTACTGGTGGCACGATCGCTGCCCTGCCAGGCATGGTCGAGGTGACCGGCGAAGACGCTCTCAATTCGGCTGCCCACAGCAAGCTGGTGTGGCTCAGTGGCATGCGCCCTGTCGGTCACCGCGGCGCAGAGAGGCTCCAGAGGGTTATGCCCAGCTCAAAGTAGCGCTGCCCTCCCGCCGACACCAAGTCGCAGCGGGAAGGGACAGGGACAGATGCCCGGCGTCATCATCGGAGTGGACCCGCACAAACGATCAGCACCATCGAGGTCATCGACCGATGCAATGCGTCCTTGGACAAGGTCGGTTCGGCACCGACCACGACGGACACCAGGCGATGCTCGCCGCCGGCCGTAAGCACACCGACCGGACTTGGGCGGTCGAGGGCTGCAACGGCATCGGCCGGCATGTAGCCCAGCGGCTGCTCGCCGATGGTGAGACCGTCGTGGACGTGCCAGCGAAGCTGTCCGCGCGGGCTCGGGTATTCGCCACCGGTCAGGGCCGCAAGACCGACCAGGTCGACGCTCACAGCATCGCCGTGGTCGCCTTGCGCACGCCGGGTCTGCGGCCCCAGGCGACATCCCTACTCGCACCAGGCGAAAACGCCGCTCACGAGTGCGCCACGCACGCAGGTAAAAGATTCTCATGCAGAGTTCAGAGATAGGCGTCGAGTAAGGTCATGACCCGTGAGTGACGCTTTCAAACCTGTCGGCGTGGTCTGCACATCCTGCCGTAACGCGACATCGTCAACTCCCGCAGGTTGGATCGGCGAGGACGACGACCCGACGATCGGGTATGCGCTAATTGAATGTTCCCACTGCCATCGACTTATGGTAATTCGGGAACACAGCGACTGGAACGGGCGCGAGATGATCTCTAGCGGTGCCCCAGTCGTACTTTGGCCAGTACGGGACGCTCCCCTCAGCGCCGAGATTCCAGAGCCTGCGCGCAAGTCGTTTGAGGAGGCGCGCGCTTGCCATCACGCAGGCCAGTTCACCGCTGCCGCGTTGATGGTGCGAAGGACGCTCGAGGCTGTCTGCACCGACAAGGGGGCGAGCGGCGGCAGCCTTCACGCGAAGCTTAACGAACTTAAGAACCTGAAAGTAATCGAGGGTAAACTGCACGATTGGTCCCACGACCTCCGCGCCTTGGGGAACGAAGCAGCCCATGACACGGCTGTCTTTATTAGCGCCGCCGATGCACAAGATGCCCTCGAATTGGCGGAGGCCCTTTTGAGCTATGTCTATGTTTTGGACGCTAGGTATAATGCATTCAAGGCCCGTCGGGCATTGCCGCCATCGCAATAGAGATACACGCAAACTTGCTAGATGGGCGTCGCGGCAATCAAGATGATGCCGCCTCGAGCAGCATCAGCACCGCCACCGGAAGGCATCAACGCCGCTGGACTATCCGCGTGATCGCCACCGAAGCCTTCACGCCGCTGCGACCGCCGCCAGCAAACGCTAGCCGGGGCGCTCTGCTCGCGATCACCGTCAAGAAACTCCGACGAAGTCTTTGGCCCTGATCATCAAACCGACCGATGAACCGCCGACGCCATCGACTGACATCACTTCAGTCAAGACAGCAGGCCACAGCGCTAAACCAGCCATTATTAAGGCCAGCCGTCACGGAACCCCAAACGGATCTGGAGAGGGAAGCATCGGGGCGCCTGCTCCGATGGAAAGCATCAACAAACCCACTTGCTACATCTGGCTACTCGTGAGACAAGTGACATCGTGAGCTACGGCCAGACTTGGTATGACATCAGCGCTACGCCCTCTGCCACCTCCTGGCAGATGATCCGCAGCCTCCGCAGTGCGCCGCCTGGAGCTGCACATCGGCCGGGAAGCGAAAGAGGGAGAACGTTCAGCGCATCCCTGGAGCAGGCAGAGCAACTCTTCCTTGCCGCCCGCTCAGTTGGGCCTGCCACAAGTCCTCTACTCATCTTTTACGGCCTCTCGCAAGCCGGTCGGGCAATCGCGGCGGCCGCTTCCGGCCGAGAAAATGCGAATGGCTGGAAACTCGTCGGACACGGGATCACAAACGGCAATGAAGAACTCATCACGCCAGGATCAATAGCGAGCCTGCAACTCCTCAATCAACGCAGAGGCGGCTCCTTTACACGGCTTGCCGAGATATTGGGAGCCGCATCTCTACCTACACCTGTAACGCTAGGCGAGCTTTGGTGCCTGTTGCCCGAGTCGGCGAAGTTTCCGCTCCCAGGCATGGGCAATGCGCGCCCTCTGACCATTTCCCCCGCCCGCCACGGTATCCGGAATGATGCGCTCCTCCAGGGCAGCGTATGGATCCCAAAAAAGTTGATCACACCTGAAGTCCCCCTCGACGAGACCGCTGACATGACAGCCGAATACGATCGGCAACGCCACGCAGTTCGCAAATATCTCAGCCGCTTCCCATCGCTTGGCGAGTGGCGATTCACGACACCCGAGGGTCAGCCTGCCGAGGTCCGTGCGATGAACGATGAGATTGCCGAGATACTAATAGAATGGAGCAAAGCTGAAACCGAAGACGACAAATCTGCTCTCGCGCACTACACCACAGGATACAGAAGCGAGAATCTCGCCTTTCCAAGTATCGGAACCGCCCCCCAAGCTCCGCACCCTTTACTTATTTGGTGGGCGGTCTTATACGCACTATCGAAGCTCGCTAGGTATTCACCGATGCTTTGGGCGAGCGTCATCTCTGTCGACTCGAGCCCTTCGGCGGTAGCTGTAGAAAGGTTACTGCAAGAATCGATGGTAACTCTGCCCGAGCTAATTCATCGAACGATCATTGAAGTGGCGAAGAAGTAGCTCCACCAAGCACGCCCGTGTCGGCCGGATCAGCACAGGCAATTTCAGTCCATCGGCGAACTAGATGCTCTTGGCCCAGCCCCGCTGACAGCACGTCACCGGCTAGCCCAGCCGGTGACAGCCGTCATTCTCGGTTGGCACCGGCTGGCCAAATCACCACGACTGGAATGCCCCTCGTCTGGGCGTAATCCACGACGTCTGCCGTGCCGCCGAACGAGCGTGCGGGCTGTCCGTCCCACACCGCCACCAGCCGATCGGCTTCGTCGATCATGAGGCGGCTGGCGTCCATATGGGCCTCAGACGTTGATGCGCGATGCCGACAGCGGTTGACGGCAACTGCCCGGCTCAGTAGGTCGTCGTACTCGGACTTGGCCTCGTTCGGAAGGTTGTCGCGGTATTCGTCGGCTGGGATGACGGCTTCCAAGGTGCCTCCGACGTTCAGCACGGCACGGGCGAATAGCTGGTCCGCTCCGTCAGCGAGGCAGGAGAGTCCGGTCAGTTCATGGCCTTCGGCTTGCAACCGCTGCAGTTCCCTCGTGATGCCATCCGTGACGTAAGCCTCGATCTCGGGTGTCAGGCCGCGGTGGCCACTGACCGCTACACGCATCAAAGTTCCTCTCGGTAGGTTCCGTAGAGACGCTCGTCGAGTTCGGCGGTTGCGCGACCTGCACGAGAGCCGAGGGAGTTGCGGAAGCCGGCCACCGCTCTAATCACGCGTTCCGAGTCGTAAGTCTGCCCGACATCGAAGGCCATGACTGCGACAGCGCATGCTTCGTCCACCTTGCCTGAGCGCGCGAGGACATCGGCGTGGAGCACGTCCATGACGGCTCGGGGCTTGGGCGCCTGGTGGGAATCATGGGCGAGCTGCAAGGCCTTCGCTGCGAGCCCGTGCCTGCCGAGCTTGGCGGCGACCTGGGCTCGGAATCCGGCGAGTTTTCGCTCGTCGAAGCGGAAGATCCACGGCCACACCGGTTCGTCGTTAGCAGCATGGGTCAACCTAGCTTCGGCTTGATCCAGCTTCGTCAGTGCGTTGCGGTCCCGGACCTGGGCAAGAGCGAGCGACTCGATCGCGTCAATCCAAATGCCGGCGATGAGCGGCGCGGAACGAGGCAAACGCTGGCGCGCGTCGGCTACAAGCCGCACGCTTTCGGCCGCATCCCCGCAGTTGGCTGCGAACTGGCTCATGCTGGCCTGCATGTATGCGGGCAGCAGCGGATGTCCGGAGCGCTCGGCAGCACGAACGGCGAGTTGGTAGAGGCGTCGTGCGCCAGCGCGGTCCTCGATGTCGAGGTGCAGCCAGGCGGCGAGTCCGGCTGTCTCGCTGAGGACGGCGAAGCGGCGGCGGGTATGGGCGGGTGAAAGTCCGTTGCGGGTCGCTAGTTGGCGGACCAAGCCGAGGTGAGCCGTCACCGGTGCGGTGAGGTTCCGCGAGGGCAGACGCTGCTCCAACCGGCGATAAGTGGCGGACGGGATCGTCAGAAGGCGTTCCTCATCGTGGGTCTCGACAAGCACGTCACCTTCGACAGTGCCGATCAACGCGAGCCCCGAGGCACCTGCGGTGCCTGCAAGGAACTGGCGGCGGTTCGTGTCATCCTCCTGGTCATCAAGCAAGCCGGCGAGCGACCTTGGGATGCCCAAGCCGTCGCATAGTGCTCGCACCGTGCGGATGCCCGGCTCCCTGCTGTGGCCGTTCATCAGCCGTGATACGTGCGGCTGCGAGATGCCAACCGCTACCGCGATATCAGTCTGCGACGCTCCCGTCTCCTGGGAGAGAACCTGGAGGACGGTTGACCAGTCACCTGACCGGAGAGCACGCCGGAATTCCGGCCTCTCCAATATCTCCGGCGGTGTCGTGATCACTGATCATGACCTTCGACGTGCAGAAACAACAGGGGCATCCGTATCACCGGCCGCGAAGCAGCTCCTAACCTGAGGGCGACCCGGGCTTTTCTCGCTTTCCACTATGCCCTCACTTCCGCCACGTCTCATACGCTGATGTATAGCGATCTCCGCCTATGCACGTCCGTGTAGCTCCGGCGGCCGGCACTCTGCACCCTTCGTATTGTCACCGGAATCCTCCTGGCATTGAACGTCAGGCACCGTGCCGCTAGAGGCGCTCTCCGGTGACGAGCGCAGTGGCCCATGCCCACTGCGGGTTTCCAATCGAACCGCCATCGGCGGCTGACTGGTGGCTGCGCGCGGTCGTGGTGTTCGACCCCACCGACAGCACGCGCTGCTGACGGGAGGCGAGGCGAACGTGTTGCTGCCCAATGACAGCGATCTAGCACCGAGTACCGGATCGATGTACTTCGCAGCATCGGCTGAGAATCAGCTGCGTGCGGCTCAGGCGACGCTCGATGAGCATGTGACGTCGAGCGCGACAGGGCGTTGTCTAGCCTGCGATTCCCTCGGTCCGTGCTGGCGTCGGGAGAACGCGGTGGTGATCTTTTCTCGCACGCTGCGGCTACCGACTCGTCAGCCCGGTGCGACGCGCCCCGAATTGATCGGTGCGACTCGGGTCGCGCGCTCCAGGTCTGTTGGCCGGCTAGCGGTAGGCCTCTGATGTTGCCGCAACCGGGAGACGTGTTTTTCGTGGGTTCGGCGGCGAGTGTGCAGTTCTCCGGCGACCCGGCGATCACGGTGCGGGTGATTCGAGTAGACCCGCGGACCACCTATGCGGGCTTCGTGTGGCTTGACGTGTACGTCCTCGGCGCGGATCGCAACGCCATAGAGCGGCGATCGATTTGGGTGCAGGTTGCCGGGCTGCGGCCCGTTCAGATGACAGGCGAGCCGCCGCGACAGCTGAACGTCGGGCCGGCGCAGCGGTCTCCGTCTGAGACGGCGAGGGAGGAGCAGCGGAGATGACCGACCTGGTAGATGGCTCGGCGGCTGTCGGTGGGGATCGGCCGACGCTGCTGGCGATGGCGCAGGCAGCTGCCGCGTGGGAGGTCGCGGTGCGCGGAGCTGAGCAGCGACATCAGTGGGCGCAAGCTGATCGGGCTCGGCTGCGCTGGGCGCTGTGTCTGCACCGTCTGGGCCGCTGTGATGACGCCGTGGAGGTGCTCGGTCGGGCCTGGGACGGGGCGAGCATCGGACGGCGTGGTGGTCGTGTCGTGGCCGCGATCATGTGCATCCGGCTGCTGAGGTGGTGCGGGCGTCAGGACGAGGCAGGAGTGCTGTGGTCGGTGATGCAGACCAGCACTACCTCGGCGATGCGAAGGTGGGCGCTCAACGAGCTATTGAGCCCTGCAAACAGCGATCTCAACAAGGCCGGCCCTCGCAGACACGGCGAGGTCTGCACCTATCGCCGCCGCGAGGCTTCGGTACCGCAACTCAGAAGCGACCGGCTCGGCCTTGGATAACGAGGCGACAGCGGAAACCCATCGACCAGCACGACCGAGCTGGGCATGTGTGGACTGCGCCGCGCCGTGGCCGTGTCCGCAGCGTAGGGCGGCTCTGCCCCACGAGTTCCCGGCCGACAGGATCGGCCTGCTGATGTATCTGGCCGACTTGATGGTCGAGGCGATCGAGGACCTGCACCGCACCGACTCTGCGACGTCGTCGGATCTGTATGACCGGTTCATGGGATGGGCGCGCCGCTGAACGACGGTGTAGCGGATTCACCTCGGCACGATCATCGGTGGCAAGCCGGCTTGTCCGGCGCGGCAGCACCTCAATTCCGGTCCGGTCGCTCCCCGCCGCCGGGAGGGATCGCCTGTCCCGATCCAGTCAGATTTGCGCCAGTTACCCGTGTTGGGCACTTCATCAAATGGCCCATTCTTTTCTGAGCTGCCTCTCGGCGGATTCGGCAGCACGGGCGCGGACTGGTCAACACGGATCATCACGCTCGGGCACTCAGTTGGGTAGGTGGGCCAGACTTGGCGGGACGGCTTCCCGTTCATCCGGTTGCGGAGCGGCCGGGAATTCGTACTCTGTTAGGGCAGCGATACAACGGCCCACTTCGATGGGTCGGAGCGTCGCGAGAGAGGAGGCTTCGAATGTTGCTGGGTAGCGACGCCTCATAGCACTCGATCCCACCTGATCAAGTTCGTGGTGAAAAGCGAGGCCTTCCCCTGCTCAAGGGAGGCGGTGATCTTCGTCTTCGAGGATGCCGTCTCCAGGTTGATCGTTCGGCGCGCGAGGACGTAGCCGGCTGCGGCCGCCACCAGTGGTGGAGTCACCGCCGCAGCAGACCGGCCCTGATCGGGTCCGAGTCCGTTCTCCCGAGATCGATCAGCCGGGGTCTGCCGTGCTTGTCGCCGTCGGTCCGCCCTGCGTCCCGCTCCTGCGGGCGGGAGGGGGACCGGCCGCAGGCCGCAGCCCCCTCCCCGCCCCGTCCCTCTTCCCTGCTCCCGGTCTGCCCTTCTTGACCAAGTAGGGAAAGTTGTACGCACGCCATCGGCCCCGATCTGTCTCCCGCGATCCAGCCAGGCGCTTCCCCGGCCTGCTGATCAGCGCCTTTCGGAGACCCGGACGCCGAGGCCCCGACCGCGGCCCGGCCACAGCCGCGGTCGGTGATTACCCCCGCTCGTTGTGGTGCACCATCGCCGTCTTCGCATCCGCGCGAACGGCGAATCCGTCAAACCCAGGAGTTGATGTTCATGCAGAGCAACATCCCGATCGACCTGACCCGCCTGACCCGCCTGACCGGCCTGATGTGCGTCTCCGCCCCGGAACAGCGCACCGACATGGACGGCCAGGTCCGCAAAGACCGTGACGGCAACACCCTGTGGGTGACCGGTATAGCGCTGCGGCGTGCCGGTACTCGCAAGGCGTCCGTCATCGACGTCCAGACCGCCGCCGAGCCGACCGGTGTCACCGAAGGCGCCATGGTCGGCCTCACCGAACTCGACGTGTCGCTGTGGGAGATCGAGGGCCGCCACGGCCTGTCCTACCGCGCCGCGTCGATCTACCCCCGACCGTCCGAGACCGCCAAGCCGTCCCGCGGCGTCAAGACGGAGGCTTGATGGCCCCTACCCCATCGCCTTCCGCAGGGCCGGGCACCGTCCCTGAGTTTCAGCTCGAACACCTCGCCGACCTCGGCTACATCTTGATCCCGTACGCCATCCTCGCCGCCAGCCTGCTGACCGCCTGGGCCATCGCCGGGATCGCCCTGGCCCGGACAGCGCCACCAGCGTGGTGGTACCTGTACGGGTTCTGGTTCCTGCGGCTGCGCATGGCCCGGTCCTGGCAGCGACTGTGCCTGAACGCGAACCTGACCGCCCTCGACCGGCCTACCACCACGCCTGCCCGACCCCGATACGGCCCCAACGGCCGGCCGATCCTGCCCCTGCTGTTCCGAGTCCGGCCACGCCGCAACGGCGCGACCGCGCTGATCTCCTTCAACGCCGGACAGCGACCACAGCAGTTCATCGACGCCGCCGACGCGATGGCGCACGCTTGGCGCGTCCACGCGGTCCGCATCAACGCGTCCGGACGCGGCCGGGTCGCGGTGACCATCATCAACGACGACCCGCTGAGGGGAATCCCGGAAAGCCTCGGCCACTACTTGCACCGCGCCGCACTCCAGCAGCCCGGCGAGGCTGCGACCATGGACGACCTGGTCGCCACGGTCGGCAACCGCGAGGACGGCGATCCCTGGACCATCGATCTCGGCACCTTCCCGCACTGGCTGATCACCGGAGCCACCCAGTCCGGCAAGTCCACCCTCATCAACACCGCGGTTTCGCAGTGGGCGACCCGGCCGATCGCCTTGGTCGGCATCGACTGCAAAGGCGGCATGGAACTCGGCCCCCACGCACCCCGCCTGTCCGCCCTCGCCACCGACCGTCGCCAAGCCGCGATCCTGCTGGAGCGGCTGCGCGACGAGGCCACCCGCCGGATGCAGCTGTGCCGACAGCACCGGCAACGCAGCATCTGGCTACTCCCCAAAGCGCTACGCCCCGCCCCGGTGATCATCATCGTCGACGAACTCGCCGAGCTCTACCTCGTCGCCTCACGCGAAGACAAAGAGCTCGCCCACAACGCGACCGCGAACCTCCTACGCCTGGCCCAGCTCGGCGCTGCCCTCGGCATCCACCTCGTCATCGCCGGCCAACGGGTCGGCTCCGACTTCGGCAACGGCGTGACCGCGCTACGCGCCCAACTCGGCGGCCGGATCTGCCTCGCGGTCAACGACAAGGAAACCGCCGTCATGACCCTCGGCGACCTCTACCCCGACGCCGTCGAAGCCGTCCAACACATCAGCCCCCACGAGAAAGGCGTGGCCATCACCACCGCCGACGTCTTCGGCTGGATCCGCGCCCGATCGATCAACTTCCCACCCGAAGCCCTCGACGCCGCGATCGAGGCAACCGCACACCTCGCACCCAGCCTGCCCGGCATCGACCACCCCGCCCTGCTCTGACGAACCGGCTCAACTGAGCCCGGACGCCAACCCCGACAGGAGAAAGGAGGACCCCATGTTCACCAATGCCCGCGAGACCCGCCCGGCCACATCGATCACTCGGCCGGGCCGGGTCCGAACAAGGAGGTCTAAATATGTACAGCAACCACGACGCTCTGTCGTTCACCGACCGCGAAGTCCTGACCACCGCCACCCACCCTGACTTTCGGGCATGGCTGGCCCGCATCGAGCACATCGGCGGCTGCCAGCACCCGATCCACCTCACCGGCCACACCCACGTCATCGAAGCCAGCACCGGCAGACTGCTGGCGGCGCTGACCTCCGAAACCCAACCCCACCAGCGCCTCACCATCGCCTGCGGCAACTCACGCCTCTCCCGCTGCGAACCCTGCGCCCGCCTCCACCAGGGCGACACCTACCACCTCATCGCTTCTGGCCTGGCCGGCGGCAAGAACGTCCCCGACACCGTCCGCACCCACCCGCGCGCCTTCGCCACCTTCACCGCCCCCAGCTTCGGCGCCGTCCACCGCCACATCAGCGGCGGACTCTGCCGTCACCGCAAAAACGCCCCGATCTGTCCACACGGCCGGTCTTTGGCCTGCACGGACCTGCACGGCGACAGCGATCCCATCATCGGCTCACCGCTGTGCCCGGACTGCTACCACTACGAGGCCGCGGTGCTGTTCAACGCCCACACCCGCGACCTGTGGCAACGCCTCAACCGCAACCTCTACGAGGACCTGGCCAGCACACTCGGCGTCCCCCGCAGCGTTATCCGCCGCAGCGTGCGCGTCTCTTACGCCAAGGTCGCCGAGTGGCAGCGACGCGGCACGATCCACTTCCATGCCGTGATCCGGTTCGACGGACCGGACGGCCACGCTGACCCGCCACCGGCGTGGGCCTCGACCGGGCTGCTCATCCGCACGATCCGGACCGCCACCCGGCGGGTCTCGTTCACCGTGCCGGGCACCACGACGGTGCTGCGCTTCGGCACCCAGCTCGACATCCGGCCCATCACACCCGGCCACACCGGCGACGACCTCACCGAACGCGCCGTCGGCTCCTACATCGCCAAGTACGTAAGCAAACCCGAAGTCACCGGCGTCACCGTGGACCGGCCCGTCCGCGACCTCGCCACGATCGCGATCCTGCCGGTCACCGAACACACCCGCACCATGATCCGCACCTGCTGGATCCTCGGCGGCCGGCAGGAACACCAGCCGATGAACCTCCGCCGCTGGGCACACCAGCTCGGCTACCGGGGTCACACCGCGACCAAGAGTCGCCGCTACTCCACCACCTACACCGCACTCCGCGCGGCCCGCGCCGACCATCGCCGCCTCCACCACGGCGAGCCGCCGCACGCCGAGGACGCCGTCACCGAGAAGCACTGGAGTTACAGCCACTCCGGCCATACCGCAGGACAGGCGATGTTCGCCGACGGCATCGCCGACGACCTGCGAGCCCGCCGTGTCGCGGATGGCGGTGAGGCGTCCTGAGGCGAACGCGCTGGACCGCGGAGGCTGTCCGCGAGCTGGGGCTCACCACCGATATCGAAACAGCGGCGTCCATCTTGAACGTCGGCCGCAGCAAGGCCTACGCCCTCGCCAAGAACGGTGACTTCCCGGTGCGAGTCATCCGTGTCGGACGCAGCTACGTCGTGCCCGTATCCGCCCTGCGGGAACTACTCGGTATCTGAAACAGCCCAGGCCGGTCGGTAGCGGCCGGCCAGGACGTCATCGACCACGAGAGCAACGATCCCGGCAGGTGTGAGATCGGGCCGCATCGCCTTCAGCCGGTCTACTTCGCTCGCCAAGAGCCTGATCTTCACCTGCTGGTCTCGCTTCTCATCACCGGGCAGGGGCGGCAATCCTTGAGCCGCCTCAACCACACGTCGTCGCCTCGTTGTCATCCGTCCATCCCAGGCCCGGGAAGCGGTACCTTTATTGGTACCACTTCCTCGAATCGGAGGTACATATCTTGAGGGGATCAGTATTCCGCCGCTGTGCCTGCCGCGATCAAGGCACCGGCAAGCAACTCGGGCGGTCCTGCCCGAAGCTCAATCAACGTCGGCACGGCACGTGGAGTGTCCGGCAAGAACTCCCGCCGCGTGCGGACGGCGAGCGACGCACTTTCCGTCGTTCCGGCTATCCCACCTCGACCGAGGCGCAAGCCGACCTCGACCGGATCCGCACGTTGCTCGCCATCCCTGACGCTGACGACGAAGTCGGCCGTCAGCGCATGGGCGACCTCCTGGAGCACCTGAACTCGTCCCGCGAGCTACTGCCCGACCCGGAGGAGACACGCCGCAAGTTCCGGAGCGGCCAATCGCTGACCGCGCGGATCACCGTCGGCGAGTGGCTGGACACCTGGATAGCTGGTCGCAAGATCCGGCGCAGCACGATCAACCGATACGCGCGAGACATCCGACTGCACTTGAAACCGAGCATCGGCCACATCCGGCTCGACCGCCTACGCGTGGCGGACCTGACCGAAATGTTCAACGCGATCGCCGAACGCAACATCGAGATTGAGGAAGCGAACGCGCTCCGCCATGCCGCTGTCGCGGAGTTGAAGACGACACGGGGCAGGGCACCTCGCGCAGCCGTGCGGACCGCGCTGGCGGAGATGCCGCCCTTCCGGCGCGTCACCGGGCCGACGACGCGAATGCACATCCGGGCGACGCTGCGGGCCGCGCTGAATGCGGCGATCACGCAGGAGATCATCACGTTCAACCCGGCCGCCCATGTGGAGCTGGACCCCGTACGCCGGCCCAAGGCCCTCGTGTGGACCGAGGAGCGTCTGGCCCGCTTCGCCCGGACCGGCGAGAAGCCGTCGCCCGTGATGGTCTGGACCCCGGCTCAGGTCGGCGAGTTCCTCGACTTCGTCGCGGAAGACGAGCTGTACGCCCTGTTCCATCTCGTCTCACTACGCGGCCTTCGCCGTGGCGAGGCATGCGGGCTCCGGTGGGAGGACGTCGACCTAAAGTCGGGAACCGTCACGATCGCAACTCAGCTCGTCGAAGAGAACGGCGGCGGGGTCATGGAAAGCGAGCCGAAGAGCGACGCCGGGCACCGGGTCGTCGCCCTCGACGCGGAGACAAGCACGGTTCTCCGGAAGCATCGTGCCCGACAGAAGAAAGCGCAGCTGGCAGCCGGCGATGTATGGGTGGACAGCGGCCGGGTGTTCACGAAAGCCACGGGTGAATGGCTACAGCCCGACTGGCTGTCCGATCACTTCGACCGCCTGGTGCGACTGAGCAGCCTGCCACCGATCCGGCTTCACGACCTGCGGCACGGCGCAGCGACAGTCGCCTTGGCGGCCGGCACGGATATGAAGGTGGTCCAAGAGATGCTCGGCCACTCCACGCTCATGCTGACCTCGGACACCTACACCAGCGTCCTGCCGGAAGTGGCGCGGGAAGCGGCTGAGGCGGCGGCCCGCTTGATCCCTCGCCAGAAGGGCAAACGCACCGCCGGGCTCACCTCGGGCTCACAAACCGCCGGGACAGCATCGGCGAACACGCACAGCAATCCCCGAACCGCCAAGAAGCCGCAGGCCAAAGCCGCGTCTTGAACGTGGGGCGGGCGGGACTCGAACCCGCGACCGAGGGATTATGAGCGTACGCTTCCCGGTCGCCTACAGCCTCTACGTGCGACTACGCCATCATCGGCGCTGACTTGAGCCGAATCGCCCTCAGCGGCCAACACAGCTTCGCGTCATGACTCGTGTCATGGCGCCCCTCGCCCACAGCGGACACCGGCGGGCGAGTGTGACCAACGGGCCAGGAAGGGCCATGATGGCGACGCCTGGCCCATCTACTAGGTACTTCATTGTCGGCCTCGTCGGTTGCCGAATGACGGATCCCGAGTGTCGCACCGCTGCGCTTAAGGTCTGACCAACGGATTAGAAGGGGCTTTTACGCTGAGTTCCACGCCGTCTACCAGCGGCTATAGACGTAAGCGACGTCGCTTCACGGGCTTAGGAGTCACAGTTAGCCGGTAGTTCGCTCCACACGTGGCTCCACGGACTAGGGCAGCGTGGAGGTCTGATCGGCCCATTCGGGCAGGAGTCACAGGTCGATGACGTTCCGGCTCAGATGCCATCGCCCGGTACTCATCGAGACTCGTCCTTGGATTCGCGGGTTTGGGCTACCCATCGCGTCCAATGCCTCGCGGAGCTTCTGCTTTGGCATGAAGAACGGACGACTGTCATGCGCTGGGATAACCGTGGGCGCCCCGGGTACCTGATCCGGATCGCCGGCGGCTATCAGGCTGGGGTCGATGAAAAACGCCCACGAGATCTGATGGCCGGACCGCAGGTCGGTGATCCCCCAGTAGTCCACCCGTGCAGCCGCCCGACCTTTATTGATCACTCTGACCTGGATCGCGGGACCAGCTCCCGCAAGTCCGACCGAAGACAGTTCAACGCTAATGAGGGGATCGGCTCGCCGATTGTTGTACAGGGTCACCCCGAGACTGGCGAGACTGACTACCAACGCAACGAGGCTGACGACGAACGACGCGGCTGCGGCCATGAACCTAAGCGTACGAATGTGAGGCGGGGAGGCCTACCGGCCTCCGCGTCCGGCGCGCGCACGCGCTAGGTCGCCAGCGCTCCCGCGGCGGCCAGGTGCACCGCTGCCAGCTGTGCCAGTACCTTCGCCATGACGGAGTGGCCTACGTCGTCCACCTGGAGCTATAGCCATCCTCCGCGTGGCTCCACAGGCTCTAAGGACTCCATGTTCCAGCATTTCGTGCCACGACATGTGCCACAACGCCGCGCGGTTCAACGCTCCGCTACCCGCCGCTGGTCGCGTGGCCGATCGACACTAGCTGGCCGATGTCCCGGCGCGACGGAAGTCCGAATGCCGATAGACAGAAGGTAGTCACAACGTCACTATGGGCAAAGTTGGCGATAAGGGTCGGGAGGCAGCGACGTGCCGAAGAGCAGATCTCGCAAGCCGTCTGGCAACGCGCGCCTGACGCCCTCCGATCACGGCGGCGGCGTTGTTGCGTGGGCTGCCAGCACCAAACCGATGTCGGATCGGGCTAGCCCAGGTAGCGGACGTGCCAGCCGCCGCGCGCCTCCTCACACTCGCCGAACCCACCTTGGACCAGGAAGCCGAGATACTCGGTTGTAGTCCTTGGATGGCTAAGGCCCTCCTGAGCGGCCTAAACAACGCTAGCGACGGTGTACTTCGTGAAACCATGCAGGCCCTGCGGGAAGACGGCACTCGCGGAGCCTTTCTTTCCCTATCGATACTTTTAGTGCCGTTGACGAAGACCAGAAAATCCAAGCTTCGCTCCTTGCACTACCGCCGGCTCGGGTGCTCCACGGCGCCCTCGACAAAGGCGTAAACATGCTGAACGTCCTTGTCGCGGCACAGACTGTAGTGAAACTGAAAGGCTTGGCGGTCAGTCCAGCCGCCCGAGGTACGGGCATCGGTAGTGCGATGATCAAGCGGTGTGTTCAGCTATACCGCCAACTGGGCTGGCACGTCGTCTATGGTCAATTTGATGCCGCTCGCGGACTTGAAAGCTACTACTCAGCGCGTGGCTTCGAGGTCTTAGGCAGCGGCGAAGACCTCAACCTCGGCCCACTTCTCGGCTTCCCGTTGAGAATCTATACGAGACCGCAGGATCGCCTCTTCGTGCGATGGCAGTGATATGCGGCATCCGAAACCTTGATCGCACGCATCACTTACCAGTACCTTTTGGACGTGCTCGTGGAAGGAATCGGAGGTGCGACGCACGGGGTTAGGAACGGCCATGACCACGGACCTATGCGGTGTAACAGTCTGGGCTCTGCCAGATTAGGGCACTGCACTTTCCTCCGCATCAGCCCTGCTAGGTTCTGGAACACCATGAGGCCTTTTTCGGCGCGTATTTAGCCAGTCCTTAAGTTGCCGCCTAGAACTTTCCGTAGCGCGATGACGCAATGTTTGAACCTTTGGCGGATCGGCCACTTTTCGGAATACGAATACGTCAGTGGACAGATAGTCGTCACGCTTCAGTGGGAAAACTTCATCGGCGACAGCAGCATGCAGCAGTCGCCTCGCCTTCACCTCCCTCTCGGTTCCGGCTATAGTCACGAATACGGCTACGGCAACAGCCGCTCCGCACATCCACCAAAATACCACTAATTCATTCTGCGCATTGAACACTAAGTGCCACTTATATGCCGCCAGAGCTAGTACGGCCGCTAAAGGTGTTCCGACAGCTTTGCGAAATTCGCCTTCTGCCTTGATCCTGTCGTATTCCAAGTACAGTTCCGGCGCTCCTGCCCGGAAAGCTATGTCCGCCGTCTCCATTCGCCGCCGCAAAATCCTACGCAGATTTGAGTAGTCGAGCACTGCATCGGCGAACGCCACACGACACTCAGTGTCTTCTGCTAGCCGCTCAGACAGGATTTGCTTCAGGTCGGATGGCGCTACGTGAACATCGCGCCATCTGTAAAGTCGTAGGTCATCAATTGTTTTGATACGAGGTGGAACTACATCACTGTCAGATCCAGCCTGCCGTCTGACATCATCTACAGTGACACCGCACGCTTTTGCCGCCGCATATGTCTGCCCGGAGTCGAGCTGTTCAACTGCTTCGCTCAAGAAAGCGTCGTGGCTCCTAAAGAACTTCTGCAGGTCGAGCCTGACAAGATCATCGAGAATCTCGCCATCGGTTTCTAGTGCCTGCTGAGCATCACGCTTCCACCCTGTGAAGCGCCGCTCAAGAGCTTCCGCAAGCCCGGTGAACGTATCGTTTAAGGCGTCTCGATAGCTGACATCTGGTGCCGATCTCCACTTGCGGGCAAGCGCGGCGCACGCCACAACGATCAAGATGAGAAACAGCAGGGGAATGATGCGTGAAAGCAGTTGTGTAATTACCGATACAGAGTAGATTCCGAAGATAAGAATGGCGGCAATTAGCCCAAAAAATACTAGGCGGCGAAAGGTTCGCCCGAGGATTTCCAAAAACACGCCAATCATATACACTATCGTGAGAATGATCCCAATTAGGAATTCAGTGGGAACTGCCGATAATTGTTTCGATATCGCTTTAATTTCGTCATTCTGCCAAACTGAAGCCGGAAGTAGCTGGCATGCAATCCAGCCGGCCAATGCCCACAAGACTCCGACGGTAAAGGGTGTACGAGCATCTCGCAGTCCGGGAACAATTTGGCTTAATATGTTCACGCACGCAGGGTAGCCACTTAGCTACACATAGAACATCGTATCGTCGGAAATGTTACAGAACGCAACGTCGGGGGTCGAACATGCCGCGTCGCCTGCAACGGCGAATCAGCTAGTCGTCCGGCGGTGTGCCCTCGGGCTTGGATAGGCGGGCTCTGCTGAGCCTCGCGCCCAAGCTCAACGTCAGACGGCACCTCGGCGATCAAGAACGAAGGGGCGCGCACCCACCACGCCTCAAGCGGACCAGCCACTCAAACAGGTGGCGTCTGTGGGAAATAGGACCGGTGTGCGGGGCTTGTCCCCGCCCGACAGCACTATGTCTCTGCGTCGTCCAGGGGTGCTCGCACTGCCACTGCCACACAGGCAGGCCAGGGCCGAAAAGGAAGCCAGGACATCAACCACCGGGACCACCCCCACCAACCCGACGAGCCGCACAACATCTCATCAAACGTGGAGAAGCCCGCCCCCTCAGGCTCGCTTGCGGTCGTCGTCGAAGACCAACGGACAAGTCGACGGAGACGGAAAGGTCACACCAAACACCAGCCACCACCTGGTGTTGACCTTGAATCGAGCGCAGCTCGATCCGATCTTGGCGACGCGCGAAGCGTCGTCGCCCAACCGCAACCACCCACCCACCGCAACTAACCCACCCACCTCAACCACCCACCCACACCCACACCACCCACCCACTGCTCACCCGCCCTGCCCTGCCCACACCAAACCCCAACCACGATCAAATAGCGAAGCTTGATTGTGGTTGGGGTTTGGTGTGGGCTGCCCTGGGCAGGGCGGGTGAGCAGCCACAACATGGTTCAAAACCCACTCAATAACTCGGTCTAAAAGGCGCGCAAGCGCGCCGGGATCTAGCCGGGTTCTAGCCGGGTTCTTTCGGTCGCCCGTCTCATCGGTAAGACCCTGGGGCTCCGCCCCAGGCCCCGGCCCGGCTCGGAGATCGGCAAGACGACCACGGGTCACGGTGATCTCCTCGTGCGGGCACCCGGAGGGATGCCACACCGGTCACCCGGCTGCAAGGGGCAAGCCGCGCTCCGCGCGGTCGCAAGCGACCCCTTGCAGCCGGGTGTCCGGCGCGGCATGGCGGAGCCTGCCCGCGCGAGGAGATCACCTCTACAGCACCGCCCCAACGGGCGCTAGCAAACCGCTGTCATGGGTTACCCATGTGGGGACAGACACCCTTCGATTCGGCAGCGTCGTATCCGACGGCGGTCCAAAAGGTGCCCGCGGTGGGATATTGCGGCGAGGTCTGCCATACGTACCCGGCGCGGCCTCGCCGCGCGACGCGGAGGACTCGTGAGCCGAGTCCCAGACCTTTGTAAGGCTCGTAGACGTTCAGCTCACGCACGTACCCGCGCCGGCATTGGTCGCACACCTGGTAGACCAGCTTGCCCACAATTACACGGCCGAGCCGCAGCAGCAGCACCTCGTCGCCACTAAGGCGCCTCGGTGCCTGTCGTTGCATCCGAACTCGGGCATGAACCCAGGCTCGACGCAGCCGGCCACGTTCGGGGGCCGTGCGGTCCGGCCAGGTGAACGGCTCCGGCTCGGGGAACATCTCCTCCCGGAGCCGAGCGACGAACGCTGTCCTTTCCGCCTCGCCGACGTCCGCGCCGGCGCTATGCAGGCGCTGTAGCGCTTGTTCGAGAAGAGCGGCGGCCTCGTCCCAGCCGGCTGTGTCGCACTCTTCATGATTCGCTCGACACACCGCCGCTGCGGCGGCGATGCGGGATGCATCGCCGCCGTAGTAGCTAAGGAGCACCACCTTCATCGTCGCCTCGAACCGCTCGGGGGTCGCATCCTCCAAGCCGATTGCGGCCCCGCGGGCCATCGATGCGTCGCGCTCTGCCTGGGAAACAGAAGCATCAGAGTAGCTGTCCATGTGCGCACGGTAACTCCGACGTACGACAAGACGCCCACCTGAGAACCTCACTGCGACCCACTCCTGATTTCAGGTGTGGCGATCCGGTTGCTCACCTCGTCGAGATCGAGGGCACGCAACAGTAGATCGGCGGCGCACAGTTGCTGGTCTACCTAGTCATGGTCCCAGTAGGACACCCGCATGCCGGCCGCCAGACGGGGGCGGCCGACAGTGCCGTGACCAGCCCCATCGGATCGGACAGCGCGGACACCGGAATCTCGATCGCCTGGACCGGCCTACGACGGAACCCCATGACCTTCTCCCTTCCTAGAACAGGACCGGTCCCCGGCCAGGGGGCGGCGCCTCGGCGTCGGTCTGGTCCTCGGTCTGCTCGCCCTGCTCCGCTCGCTTGGCAGGGCTTGGCATTGCGGCTGCTACCCGCACTGACTCGATGGCCGCGATCACGGAACTCACCGCGTCCACGTCGGGCAGGCCGAACGACAGCCGCGGCAACGCGGCGGCGACCTTCGCGTACCGGCCCGCGCTGATCAGCACGAACTCGCCCACGCCGAGGGTGCGCAACATCTGCGGGTTCACCTTGAACGCGTGCTGTCTGCGGGCCACACCCTGCAGCTTCAGCGTGTTGTCGCTGTCGTAGTCGGCGCCGCCCTCGGTGACCCGCTCGGTGCCGGCGAGTTTCGCCACTGGCTCGGCCTGCTCGCTCTGCCGGTAGGTCAGCACCACGGCGTTGGTGGACAGCGCCGACCAGGTGTGCCCACCGCCGAACCCGGTCGGGTCCTGCGCGGTCAGAACGCTGTATGCGTCGGCGTCGCGGTTGCGCTCGACCTGGTTCACGAACTCCCGGCCGATCACTGGATCACCGGAGACCGCCCCGGCTTCCTCGATCACGATCAACACTTTGCGCGGTCGGCCGTCCGGGCCGACTTGGCGGCGGCGCGGATCGACCAGGTAGGAGCCGAAGTCACGCAGGATCAGCCGCATCAACGCGGTCGCGGCTTCTGGCCGGCTGACCGTGGGCAGTTCGATGCAGGCGATGTCAGTGTCCTCGAACGACCAGCCGCCCGCCGAGGCCGGGCCGATCCAGCCCCGCAGGTGGATCGCCATCGACGCGTACCGCATCAACGCTCCACCGAGATCGCTGTAGTTGAACGCGTCCACCAGCTCGCCCACGCGCGGATCGGAGGACTTCTTCGCCAGGGTCGCCAACCGGCCGCGGACCAGCGAATACACGAGATCCGGCAACGCGTCGATCGTCTTGCCCTGCTCGGCGTTCAACTCCAGGGCCAGCGCGACGAGGGTGTTCGCGACTGCTGCCCAGTACCGGTCGCCCCACTCCTCGATGCGGATCAGCCGGTCGCGGACCTCGGCCAGCTCGCCGCGCATCGGGTCGTAGGGCGCCGATCGTGCCATCAGCGTCCGGAACTGCAAGTCGTGCTTGTCGGCGATCGCGGCCAGCCGCGGCGCGGCGGACTTGCGGGCCGACGGCGGCTCCTTGCAGGTCAGATAGATGACCTGGTAGCCGTGTTCGGCGCCCCACTCGGCGATCGTCAGCGCGGTCTCGGTCTTGCCCAGTCCGGTTGCGCCCAGGATCAACAGGTGCCGGTTGTCCGGATGCTGCATGGGCAGCCGGATCCTGCCGTGCGTGCGCCACGGCTTGCCCAGGTCACCACGCTGGCGCCGTCCGACGATCGGCCCTTGCTCGTCGCCGAGGTCTACGGAAAGAGATCGCACGGCGATCGCGACCGGGCGGCTTCCGGTGTGCCGGGCACGCTGTGCCAGATGGGTGACTAGCCGGCGGCGGCGTTCCTCGCACAGCATCCGGTCCTCGCGCTCATCGGCGCCGTTGAACGGCGACCGCTCCCGACGCATCTGGCTGATCAACCACAACGGCCCTCCGACCGCCGGGCCCAGCGCCACACCCAACCCGACCACCGTCAGCCACTCACCCGTGGTCGCTTCTCGGTCCGACAGCCGCGACAGGTCCCCGGCGATGTGCCACCACGCCGTCCAATAGTCCGCGGCGCCCATCGCCCACCACGTCACGGCCGCCCCGGCCGTCGCCAGGAAGGCGGCGACCAGCCGGTCCGGCCAGCGGCGTCGCAAGACCAGATACGCCAGCCCGGTGATCAGGGCGCCGACCGGTAGCGCGAGCGTGAACAGCACCCCGCAGGTCCAGCGAAGCGCGCGCATCACCCCACTCCCGGCTCGCCGGCGAGTCGGCGGCGCGCCGGCGAATCAGGCAGCCAACAGGGGCAGCGGCTGAGGTCGAAGTCTGCGCCGTTGCCCTCCCAGTGGCAGGCCGTGCTCTTCTCGATGGCGCGCTCGCACAGAGCCTTGGAACAGCAGCCGCAGTCGGGGCATGGCGGCGATGAGGGCCTGGCCCAGGTGTGGGAGTCGTCCGGCGTCGGCGGATCGGACGCCGGGATCCACTCGGTCATCGGTCGCCTCCCGCCGCGTCCCGGGGCAGGTCGATGATCGAGAGGGCGCCGATCCGGTCGTTGCTGACCTGGCGATGTGTCAGGTTCCTGCGCGCGGTCCGGTCCGCTGCCGCGACCGCATTGCGGACCTCGTTGTTTGCGACCGCGTACAGCGTCACCTCGTAGCTGGTCAACAGCTCCTCGACGATCCGGGCCAGCCGGACCGGAGCCTTCACGCTGCGTTCGACCTCGATCGCAACCCGGGTTCCGCGCTCGTAGGTAGCCACCCCGTCCGGCACGTGCACGCGCTCGCGGTCGGTCCGCCCTCGGCGCGCGAGACCCAGCGCATCAAGATCGGAGCGGAAGGCGCGCTCCGATTCCCAGTGCGTCAGTGTGCCGAGCGACGGTGAAGGCCGTCCCTGCAGCACCAGCCGCAACCGGGCTACCTCGCACTGGTGCATGGCGGTCACGGATGACGTTTCCCGGAAGCCGTCCACACCGACGATCGCGGCGCCCGCCCGCGAAAGCCGAACGATGCGCGGTATGCCGTTGGCGAGCCTGCGAACCTCGGCGTAGCCGCCGCGCTGCCAACGCGCCACCATGTTCCGTACCCGTGACGCCGAAGGACGGCGACCGGCTGCGCTCCACGCCGTGCCGGGCATAGCGGCCAGCAGCGCGGCTAGGTCGTCCTCGTAGATGGCTTTCATGTCCGACAGCCAGCGGAACACCGCGAGGTCCCGCTCGGTGAGCCGGACCTGTCCGGCGTCCGCGCGGGGTCGGCGTGCCGGTTTGGCCGACGTCTGCGGCGTGGCGCACCGGTCGCACCGGTCGGCTTCCGGCGCCATCGCCGCGGTCGCACCACATCCGGTGCACTCGCGCCACACGTTGCCCTCCTGCGTCGTCACGTGCGCGATCTCGGCGAGGCTGGTCACCTCGTCACCTGCGCGGTCAGCGCCCGGATTCGGCTGCCCAGCTCGACCAGGCACACGGACGCGACCACCACAAGGCCATCGACGGTCAGCGGGATGAGATAGGGGCTTGCGCCGGTCTCGCCGTAGCGGCTGATCACGTCGGCCATGTGCCAGTACGACACCCACGCGGCGATGCTCGCGATCAGCACGGTGGCGGCGAATCGCACCGCCGCCAGCTGCCGGCGGTGTACCGGCACCCGCGAGATCAGCTCGATCGTCGCGAGCAGCGCCAGCGGCGGCCATGCCGCGATCGTCTGGCTGATCGGGTTGTCGTGTGCGTGCAGCACGTTCGCCACTGTCGACGCGACCACGGCCAGGGCGAGGGTCGCCCGCACCGCCCAGCGGACGCGCCGATGCTGCGTGAGCGTCGCCTCGGCGACAGCCACACCGCTGCCAGATACGGCAGCGTGCTTGGTCTCCATCGCCTGCTGATCCTCCGCAGCGTGAGGTTCATAAGCGTCGCTGACCTGCACGTCTGCTGCCGTTGCGGTCTCCTCCGTTGTCTCGGCAACTTCGGCAGTTTCGGCAAGATCGGCCACGCGCTCGGCGGCTTGCTGGCGGACTTCGGTGATCCGGTCGCGTCCCCATCGCTCACTGCGGGCGAACGCCCGGCCAAGCTCGTCGGCGCTCATCGGGATGCCGGCGGTCACCGACTCGCCGTACATGACCCGGGCGGCCTGCCGACGTTCCTCGATCGGCAGCGCCTTGCGGGCGGCTGCCGCTTCCTGTTCTGCGATTGCTGTCTGCTGACTCACGTCGTCTTCTCCCACCACGTGGCTGGTTGATCGATCGGTGAGGGAGGGCCGGGGCGACTGCTACTCGTCCCGGCCCTTCGGATCACTACTGGTTTTCGGTGGCTGCGGCGCGGATCGCGCCGTCGTACGACATCAGCGCTTGGTATTCGGCCATCTCGCGGCGGCTGACGTAGACGGCCTTGTAGACCATCGGCCCGAACGCGCGGCGTGCCACGAAATGCGTCGTCTGGGCCGTGACGGCGGCACCGCTGGTCTCGGTCATCGCGACACCCAGCGCTTGTGCGACCGCGGCCACCTGGGCGATGCCGGTGGCATCGTCGTCGCAGATCACGTAGTAGGCGAACTCTGCGTGCGGCCGCAGCGGGACCTGCGGATGCTGCTCCAGGAATGCGGTCAGTTCCCGCAACCCGTCGATCAGCGCTGTCCGCTGGTCGCCGCCGGTCGTGACCTCCAGGTTCATCGGCGGCCACCGCCCTTCGTTTCGCGCTCCCACAGGCGGAAATCGACGCGTTCCGCGTTCTCCCGGGTCCGGCCGTTCGCAGAGCGCCACCCCGAACCGGGCCGCAACAGCTCCGCCGCGACGCGATCAGTGAACCCGTCGTCCGGCATCTCGTCCTTCTTCGCCACCGGTCAGCCCCACAGACTGCGCGCGAGGCGCTGCCGGCGAGTCATCACCCGGGTCACCGGCCACTCGACCTCAGTGATCCGGTGGACGGTGCGGCTCTCCACCCGCCCGGTCGCCTCGTTGACTTGCCCGACCTTTCTTGCCATGTCGCTGGATCTCCTCTCGCTCGGCCGCCGTCCTGGCGGCTCCCGCAGTCGCCCGGCCGGGGAAGTGCCGGGCGGCCACGGGCGCCGTCAGCGCCTGCGGGTCACGCCCTCCTCGCGCTGCTGCTGGTAGCGGCGGGCGGTCGTGTACTTCGCGGCCCGGTCGGTGTACGGCCGTGACTCGGAATCGACCGTGGCGATCAGCCGTGCCGTCGCCTCGTCTTTCGGCCGGCGGGTCACGACCGGCGCTCCTGCCGGTTACGGCGCTCGTCGGCGCCGCGCTGCGCCTGCTGCATCTGCGTCTGACGCTGCTGCCGGTTGCGGTCCTTGACCTCGGTGTGCTGGATGTTCAGCCACTTGTCGGACATGATGGGCGTCTCTCCTTGAGGGGTTAGAGCTGAAAGGGGAGACCGGGGCGCGGCCAGGTTTTCCAGGCCACAGGTCGCGCTCCGGGTTTGAAACCATCGATCAGAAGAGAGGCATCTCTTCGAAGCCGGGCGGCAGACTCAGCCGCGAAGTGGTCTTGCGTTCCGGCTGCCGGGCGGCGGGGTCGTTCTGGCACAGGTTGTCCGCGTGCACCCGATGCCGGATCCCGTCGACCTCGACCATCACGAACGGCCATCCGCTCGTGTCTTTGACCTTGGCCGTCGGCCGCTGGTAACAGATCTGGTTGCACGCGAGGGTGCGCGGCTCCAGCCAGACGGTCGTGTCCATGCGGAGAATGTCGTGGCGTTTGATCACGGTCTGCCTCCTCGAAAACGAGAGAGAACGGCGGGTTTGCTAGCGCCCGTCCCGGGCGAGGCGGCGGCACCGCCCGCCGCCTTTACTGGCGCCCCCACCGCCCCGAGAGGCTCGCGGTCAAGGGATCAGGCCGAAGGATCTTGGCCGAGCGCAGCGGCCCGAAGGGCGGCCAAGAAGCTTCGGACCCCTTGACCGGGAGACGGGGCGGTGTAGCCAGGGCGCTAGCCCTGGAAGGGACGGCTGCCGCTTGCGGCAGCTTCGACAAGAAGTTCTCGGCCGGCCCCGGCCTTGAGGGGCAAGAGCAACCAGCCACACACCTGGAGCAACCTGCAATGCGCTGCCCCGTGCGACGATGAGACTCCGAGGTTCGGGCCGGCTGCTACCCGGTCCGGGCCTCGACCTAGAAGACGGTCAACTCCGGGGCACGCCGCCCACGACCGGCCTTGATCTCGGCCAGAATCTGCGGCCCGTAGGCAATCAGCTCCGCATCGCTGTACTGCGCCAACTGCTCCGCGTACAACGCCCCAGGCGGACAGCCGAACTCCGCAGCCGCACTGTGCACCGTCGTCCACGGTGTACCGGTGACCAGCTCATACAGACGATCGATCACCGCAACGGCCCCCGATGCCTAACGGTCGCCAGGTACTGCATGTCAGCGGTCATCGTCAGACTCGGCCGGTAGTAGCGGGCACCCGGCGGCGGCCCGAACTCCACCGCCACGCTGCGGGTCACCTTCCACGGCCTCGCCGTCAACCGCTCATACAGTCGCCAGATCATCGGCGCCCTCACCTCTTACGACTGCCGACGAGCTGATCCGGCCGCAACATCACCATGAGGAAGCCGACCAGGAACGCGACCGCACCCGCGATCACCAGGTCAATGCTGATTCCGATTCGGCTCGCAACCAGAACGGCCACCACAGACGCCACCACCCCGCCGGCGGCGGATTCGACCACGCGCATCAGGCGTCCCCTCCGGCGGTCGCGGCAGCTGGAGCCCAGGAACCGGCGTCAACGGCGCCGTTTTCAGAGACAGCGGCCTCAGCAAGCTGTTCGAGTACGCGGTACGGAACGATCAGGCGGCCACGGATCCGGACGGCCGGAAACTGCCCGGCACTGATGGCCCGATACAACGTCATCTCGGACATGCCGAGAGCACGAGCCGTCTCCGCCACGCTGAGGAACTTCGGAAGACCGGATTGCGATCGTCCTAGACTGGACATGCGTCAACTCCCTTGACCTGAGGGCAACTGGCGTACCTGGCGTTAGGCGGTTGCAGCCTTCTAGCGCCGATCTCGACGGCCGTTCGGTGTTGCAGCACCGGCGGCCGTCTCTCGTTCCACACCAGACTCAACTGGTGCGCACCAGTCTAGGGAACTGGTGCGCACCAGTGTCAAGCTCGGCAGGTGCCAGATGCTTCAGGAGGCTGGTGTTGTCTTGCTGCCACCAACAGAACGCCGAGCGGTACCGCGCCGGAAGTCAACAGGAGTTAACGCAGCGGAGTTAACCCCTGATGGCTTCAGAACTAGAAGCCATCAGGGCAAGCTTGAGTCGACAGCGGTCGATCGACGGGTACGGCGGGTGGCTGGTGAGACTTCGAGAAGCACGACACGCGAAGCAGTGGTCCCAGGCGCGACTGATCCACGAGATCGAGGACTACGCGCGGCGCCACGGCATCGATGTCGCCTCGAAGTCCAGCCTGCACGTCTACGTCTCCGACTGGGAAAACGGGCGGCGGGATCTCCCCTCAAAGTACGCCGCGATCCTTCGCGCATTGCTCGGATGGACCGATGCGGAACTGACCGGGGACGGGGGTTCGGCGGCCAGCACGCTGGTCGACGGCTACGAGGAGCTCCTGCTGAGGATCGAGTCTGCCCGGACGGTCGGTGGCTCGATCGTGCAGACGGTGATCCAGCAAACCGAACTGCTTCGCACCATGGACCGCCAGGTTGGAGCCGCCGCCCTTGTCGACCAGGTGCACGCCCACCTAGACCATCTACAAGAAGCACTCGCGTTCGCAGTCCTGCCCGACGCCAGGAAGCCACTGGCTCTGGCGCTCGCCGAGGCTGCGTCAATGGCAGCGTGGCAGGCGTTGGATGTCGGCGCAGCCGACCGAGCATGGCGACACTACGAACTCGCCAAGAGCGCAGCCCGTGAGGCAGAATCCACGGCTCATGTCGTGCATTCGATGGGCGAGCAGGCTTTCGTACTCGCTGATGCCGGCCGGCCTGAACTCGCGGCCCAACTTGTCAGCGAGGCGCAACGACTCGGCGGCAGGCAGATCTCGCGCCGATTGACCGCCTGGTTATATGCTGCTCAGGCGGAACTCTACGCCCATGCCGGAAAGCCAGGCGACTGCCGCCGGGCACTCGATCTAGCATGCCTCGCGCTGCCTGACGGACCAGAAGATCGGGACGCTGACCTCCGCAGCGTTTTCTTGAACGAGGCACATCTGACGCGCTGGCGAGGTCACTCACTCACGCTACTGGGAGACGAGCATGCGATCGCTGATCTCCGAGCAGGCCTCGAAACCATGGATGCCACCTTCATCAGGGCTCAGGCGGGGCATCGTTGCGACCTTGCACAGGCGCACCTCGTGAGAGGCGAACTCGATCAGGCGCGCGCGGAGCTACGGAAGGCACGCTCGCTCGCGACCCAGACCGGTTCCATCAGGCATCGTCAACGAGTCGAACGACTCATGCAGCAGATGTGACGCTCGGCTTCCCGAAGGCAAGCACGTGCAGCAGGGCAACCAGCGTGCCCGAGCCGGCCAGCTCACCACGCTCCATCATGCTGCGCACCTCGGCGAGCGGCACCCACTCCACGCGTCCAGCCTCCTCGACCTCGGTTGGCTCGCCTACGTAAGTGGCTCCAGCACCCACAAAGACCTCATGCGGCGAATCGACCATGCCAATCATCGGCTCAAACGCGATGACCTGCGTCAGGGAGGTCGGCCTCCACCCGGTCTCTTCCTCGACCTCACGAGCCGCCGCGGCGGCGGAATCCTCGCCGGCTTCGACGATGCCTCCGGGCAGCTCCCACCCCCAGCGGTCGGGGACGAAGCGATAGCGCCACATCATCAGCACGCGGTCCTGGTCGTCGATCACCGCCGCAATTGCTACTCGCTGAAGGTGCACGACGTGATGTTCGAAGCGCTTAGTCCCGGGCGGCTCGACATCGGCCAAAGTTAGCCGTACCCATTGGTTGTCATAGATCGTCCGCTCGCCATGGATCCGCCAGGGTTGCAGGTCGCTCGCGTCGCCCATGTCCGGAACGTTACCGGGATGGCTCACAGACGAAGTAGCCCCGGCCGTGCTCCGATCGGATCAAGCCTTCGGCGGCCAGCTTTGCGAGTACGAGCCGGATCGTCGTTCGTCCAGCACCTAGCGTGGAGGCCATTTGTCGTTCTGACGGCAGGCGCGAGCCAGGGCCGTACTCGCCACTGCTGATCCAGCCACGAACGGTGTTCTCCACGTTCGCGGTGACCTCACCCATTGGCTGCGCCCTGCACTGCGACTCCTTGGTCCACTAAAGGTGCGCACCAGTCTAGGCCGTCTGCCACTGAACAGAGACGCGGCAATCACTACTCTTCTGCTGCGAGCCATTCACGGCGCCAACGCCGCCCAACGCTCGGGTCGACGCCCGCGGCCTTTGCGACCTCCGCGCCGGTCGGCGCCGCTCCGGCGAGGCGCGCGGCCTGCCACCATTCGAAGGCCATGCTCTTCGCCTCGCGCGGAGCGCGAGGCCGGCGCGGAGCGCGAACAGCTGACTCAGATGCATCGTGATCGGCGGCAGCGGTGGGACGTGCCGGCATTCGGCCGGAAAGAGTCGACGCCGCCCGTTGGTCCGCCTCGCTCAACCACGCGGCATAGACGCGAAGCGTGGTCGCTCCTCCCCCGCCATGCCCGAGCCTGCCAGCCACGGTGCGAATATCAGTCCCGGCCGCAATCAGCTCGGTGGCCGAGTAGTGCCGCAGGGTATGCAGGTGGCTATCAATGCTGAGGCGTTTCGCCAAGCGGTCGTACCTCTGCGTCATCGTGTCGGGCGCCGGGAACGCGCTGCCGTCCGGGGCCGGAGAGAACACGAACGCCTCAGGCGGTAGATCGATTCCTAGAGCCCGTGCGCGAGCTTCCCAGCGACGTTTGTGTTCGGCAAGCACCTCAGCCGTATCGGGGTCCATGACTGTGCGTCGCTGCTGGTGGCTCTTGGTGTCCTTCTCCACCAGTTTGCCGTCCTCGCCAACAGAAATCGCTCGGCGCAGCGTGACCACGCTGTTCACTAGGTCGACGTGCTGCCACCGCAGTGCGCACAGTTCGCCGCGCCGCGCGCCAAGCGTCATGGCGCACCAAATGAACGTCCCCCAGTCGGGATCTCGCCAGGCTGCCGCGACGATGCGGGACGCCTCGGCGGCCGTCGGCGGCTGAGGGTCGGGATGCGGCAGCGCCGGCTTCTCGGCTTGCTCCGCCGGGTTGAGAGCGATCCACTTCCATCGCACCGCCCGATCGAGCGCACCACTCAGGATCCAGTGAATCTGGCGGATCGTGGAAGCCGCTAAGCCCTTGCACACATGTTTTCCACACCGGTGATCACACTCGTGCGGGCGCTGCGTCCGGTGCTGCACAAATCGCCGTCCGTCGCAATGATCGCGGCACTTCCGCAGTCGCGCGTAGAACGTCTCCAACAGCTCGGCATCCACCCGAGCGACCTGCACGCTGCCCAGCATGGGCCGGATGTGCTTGTCCAGCTTGAGGACGTAGCCCCGGCGGGTCGATGGCTCCACGTTGAGTACCTCAAGCCAACGGTCCAGAAGCTGGTTCACCGTCGCCCTGGTCCTCGGGTTGCGGCGCTCGTCGACTTGATTCAGCAGCCGGGTTCTGGCCTTCTCCGCCTCACGCGCGGCATGTGGGCCGGGAGGAATGACCTCGGTCAGGTCGTGCCGGCGCTTCGTCAGCGGGTCGACGCCCGCGTACACGCGCACCCGCAGGGCTCCGCTCGGGAGCGTGTCGATAGTCCCCCGCTGTCGCTGCCGGGGAATCGCCCGTCGCGTCATGTTCGGAACGCTAACACCGACTTGCGTCACGTCCCGCGTCACGAGCTACGCTCGGACGCGGGCTAAAGCGACAGTTCTGCTGGTGGGGCGGGCGGGACTCGAACCCGCGACCGAGGGATTATGAGTCCCCTGCTCTAACCCACTGAGCTACCGCCCCGTACCGGCGGCGATCCTATCCCGTGCCCCGCTCCCGCAGCTAGCGATCTATCAGCGCACCAGGGATTTCGGTAGAAGGATGATCTGTCGCCGGGGGTCGGAGACGAAGTCGGGAGGTTGCAGGTCCTCCACTCTCGGCAGGCCTTCGTCTCCCACCGAAGGCTCTTCCGGCCCGTCTTGTGTGGTGAATTCGGCGTAATTCTCCGGGTTGAGATCGCTCATGTCGCCCCCTGGAATCTGATTAGACCTCGGCCCGGGCGCCCAGTGACGCCAGGACTGCTCCGGCTGCGCGCCAGCCGCCGGCGAGCGCGCCCTGGATGGAGGGGCTGTCGCGGTGGTCGCCGGCTACGAAGAGGCCGTCGCCCAGGTTGACCGGCTTGCGCAGCCGGGCCTGGGGCGCGCGGGCCGCGGGCAGCGCCTGCGGGATGGTGACCACGTTGAGCAGGTCCCAGTCGTCGGTGGGCGCGCCGTAGATGCGGGACAGTTCGACCCGGATCACCGCTTCGGAGGCGCTGGACGGGGCCGAGACCCCGACGATGCTGGCCGCGATGAGGCTTTTGCCGCTGGGGGCGTACTCGGGGGCGGCGTTGCTCATCACGACGGTGTTGGCGATGATCTCCCGCCGGTCGCCGTCGATCAGCAGGATGGGTTCGTCGATGGGTGCCCGGTCGGCGCCGAAGTAGAAGGTGGTCAGGCCGTGCACTTCGGGGCGGGGCAGCCGCGGCAGCAGGGCGGCGGCGGTGAGCGGGTCGGTGGCGACGATGATGGCCCGGCAGTGGATCTCGCCGCCTTCGGTGACGACGATGCCCGGCCCGATGGACAGGGTGCGGGCGCCGATCAGCAGCTGCGGGAACGGCAGCGGGCCGGCGATCGCGGCGGGCAGCGCGGCCATGCCGGCCGCCGGCACGCCGATCCGGCCGCGGGTGAAGGAGCGCAGCACCATCGCGGCGACGTGGCTGGAGGTGTCGAGGGTGCGGTCGGCGAAGACGCCGGAGAAGAACGGCCGCAGCACCTCTTCGATGATCCGGTGGGAGAGGCCGGCGTGGCGCAGCATCTCTTGCGTGGTGGTTTCCGGCATGTCGAGCAGTTTCGAGACCGGCAGCGTGGCGCACCGGGTGGCGAGCGCCGCGAATTTCAGCCGGTCGGCGAAGGTGCCGACGCCGGAGGTCAGGGTTTGCGGGGTGGCGAGCGGGTCGCGCAGCGGGTTCTCCAGCCGGTGCAGGCCGCCGCCGCGGCGCACCAGCACCCCGGAGGTGAAGTAGCGCATGTCCAGCGCGTCGATGTCGACGAGCGCCGGGAGCCGCGGGTAGGCGGTGTTGAGGACCTGGAAACCACGGTCCATCCGCCATCCGTCGACGACGTCGGTGGCGACCCGGCCGCCGACGCGGTCGGCTCCCTCGACGAGGAGCCATTCGACACCCGCGCGGTCGAGCCGCCGGGCAGCGGACAGCCCGGCGAGCCCGCCGCCGACGATGACGACGTCCACCTCAACCGGCTGCGACATGAACACCTCACAGACTGCTATAGACGCGGGACTCAGCGTAACCGGGCATGTGCACCCTGGGAGGCGAAAGGGGCCAGGCGGCCGTCGGCCGCAAGATCAACACCATTCGGGGTACGCGAGGAGCGCATCGACGTGCCCGTGGGGTTCCCGTAGAGCCGGCCGGAAAAACAGAAAATCCCAGGCCGTGGTGGCCTGGGATCCGATGTGCTCCCCGAATTGGACTCGAACCAATAACCTGCCGGTTAACAGCCGGCTGCTCTGCCAATTGAGCTATCGGGGACTGCTCGTACTACCTGTGCCGCCGGGCTTCCCTGGCGACGGAGAACAGACTACATGACCATCCGACCGCCCCACCAACGGGATACCCCTCGGCGGGTCACGGTGCGGATGACATGGGGAGGAATCCAAGATCCGGGGAGTATGGGCCCGACAGGATGGGTATGCACCCCGCAGACGCACGCGCGTCATCAACGGAAGGAGCCGCCATCATGCGCGGAAAGCTGATGTTCCTCACCGGTCTCGCGGCGGGCTTCGTCCTGGGCAGCCGTGCCGGCCGGGAGAAGTACGAAGAGATCCGGGCCAACGCTCAGAAGGTCTGGCAGCACCCGACGGTGCAGGAGGCCGCCGGCGTCGCCCAGGCGCAGGCCAACAAGCTGTACACCGAGGGCAAGGACAAGCTGCAGACGTCCAAGCTGGGTGAGAAGCTGCAGACCACCGGCACGACCGGCAGCAGCAGCAAGAGCTCGGACACCACGGACGAACTGCTGGCGCCCAGTGACACGCTCGCCGGGTCGAAGAGCACCAGCACCGGCAGCAGCAGCACCACCACCGGCACCACGTACTGACGCCGGACACCACGCAGGGCCGCCCCCGGCACGGGGCGGCCCTGCGTCGTCCGTGGGTCAGGAACTGGACGAGAAGGCGGCGTCGAACGCGGCCGCCGGGGCGTCGAAGGCGAGCCGGCGGACGAACTGGAGGGCCTCGGGCGCGCCGACGAGCCGGTCCATCCCGGCGTCCTCCCACTCGATGGAAATCGGCCCTGAGTAGCCGATGCTGTTCAGCGCGCGGAAGCAGTCCTCCCAGGGCACGTCGCCGTGGCCGGTGGAGACGAAGTCCCAGCCGCGGCGCAGGTCGGCCCAGGCCAGGTGGGAGCTGAGCCGCCCGCGCCGGCCGTCGCCGGTGCGCACCTTCGCGTCCTTGCAGTCCACGTGATAGATCCGGTCACGGAACTCGAGGATGAAGTTGACCGGGTCGAGGTCCTGCCAGACGAAGTGCGACGGGTCCCAGTTCAGCCCGAAGGCCGCCCGGTTGCCGATCGCCTCCAGGGTCCGCCGGGTGGTCCAGTAGTCGTACGCGATCTCGCTGGGGTGCACCTCGTGGGCGAACCGCACCCCGACCTCGTCGAACACGTCCAGGATCGGGTTCCAGCGGTCGGCGAAGTCGGCGTATCCCCGGTCGATCATCTCGGGCGGGACCGGCGGGAACATGGCGACGGTGTGCCAGATGGACGATCCGGTGAAGCCCACCACCGTCGAGACGCCGAACTTGGCGGCGGCCCGTGCGGTGTCCTTCATCCGGTCGGCCGCGCGCCCCCGTACCCCCTCGGGGTCGCCGTCGCCCCAGATGGCCGGCGGCAGAATGCCGCGATGGCGCTCGTCGATCGGGTGGTCGCAGACCGCCTGACCGACGAGGTGGTTGGAGATCGCGAAGCACTTGAGGTTGTGCTTGGCGAGCTGTTCCTGCTTGCGCTCGATGTAGTCGCTCTCGGCGAGCGCGCGGTCGACCTCGAAGTGGTCGCCCCAGCAGGCGATCTCCAGTCCGTCGTAGCCCCATTCGGACGCTAGCCGGCAAACTTCTTCGAACGGCAGGTCGGCCCACTGGCCGGTGAAGAGCGTGATGGGTCGTGCCATGCTTTCCTCCCTCGTGGCTGGCGTCGGCCGGCCGGTGAGGGGAACCGGCCCACGAGGCGTCACCACGGAAATCGGCACGTGTCGACTGGGCCGTGCGGGTTTGCGCCTCCCGCTCGGCCCGCCCGTCGCGGCGGTGGCCCCACCGCGACTCTACGGCGGCACGGGCGGGCGGCGAAAGACCTGGATCAGGGCGCGGTGCAGGGCTGCTGCTCCGGCACCAGGCCGATGCCGGTGAGCTCCTCCAGGACGCGTGCGAGGTGGTCCGCGGCCCGGGAGAAGTCGCCGGGGGTGTCCACGTCGACATATTCGGTGCGGGCGGCGTCGGCGGCGAGCAGGTGCCGCAGGACGGGCTGCCAGCCGCCGGCCGGGTCGGTGATCCGGACCGTGATGACCGAGAGGCCGGCGTCGGTGAGCCGGTCGACGCCGGCTTCCGGGTCGGGCCAGTCGCGCAGCACGGTGGCCAGGTCGAGATAGACGCCGAGCCGGTCCTTGTCGACCCGGGTGAGCGCGGCGACGGTCTCCTCCGGGCTGTCCAGCACCGAGCCGGGGCCGGGCTGGAAGCCGCACCGGACCGCCCGGCCGACCCGCCAGGCGAGGTCGGCGAGGCCCCCGGAGAGGCGGCGCAGGTGGCGGGCGCCGGCCTGCTGCCGCGCCCCGTCCCACTGCTCGCGGCGGCCGAGGCCGCAGCTGCCGAGGGCGCCGCGGACCTCCTCGGCGGGCAGTAGGTCGACGAGGATCCGGGCCAGGTCGAGGGTCTGCCGCAGCCGGGCCGGCTCGCTCCAGTCGACCGTGCTCTGGCCGCCGCCCTCGGCGCCGGGCCCGCCGCTCAACGTGACCACCTCGAGGCCGCGGGCGTCGAGTTCGGTACGCAGCCGGGTACGAGCGCGCCCGTCGTCAGCGAGGGCGGCGGCAAGTGGGTACGGCAGCCGGAGCGCGACCCCGAGCGTGCCGCTGCCGAACCGGGTGCGCAGCGCCGAGGTGGCGGCGTCCAGGCGCTCGACGGCCGCGGACAGCGACTCCGCCTGGTCTAGGCTGATGCCACAACTGAGGTGCACGATCCGGCCGGAGGGATGTCGCAGCCGCATCAATATCCTCCCCGGACGAGGTCACCCGTGCAGGTGCACGTGCATTCGCTCGTGCTAACGCCTCCAGTATGGACCATCTCGGCGCCGGTCCTTGATCGACCGACGCCGTCTGCCCGGGGTCCCATCGCCGCCTCCATCCGTGGAATGCCTTGCCCTCGGATACGAGCGTGCGGCGTGAGCCGGATCACCGGCGTACCTAGCGTGCGACCGGTGAGCGGCCAGGATGTGATCAGAACGGCGTGGAGATATCGCTTTTGATAAATGTCTCGAAATGGGATGACCAGCGAGTAGCTTGCGCTGGAACCATCGGGAAAGGCCTTTCCGCCTGGTTCCGCCCTTCAGACTGTGCGTAAATGGACACGCAATGATCGACTGCCCGTGCGTCTGACGCGTGCTGAAGCACGCCGAAGCGGATGCGCGGGCAGACCCGCCCGCGCATCCGCGTCACCCACCGTGGACCGGCCGGCGCGGGGCGCAACCACGCCGTCCCTCACCGATCCCGGCGGACTTCCTCGATCGGCCGGATCAGCCGGCCGCGCTCGCCTGCAGGGCCGACTCCACCTCCGCCCAGTTGCCCGAGGCGGCGGACCGCTCGACCGCGCCCAGGACCAGCTGCACCTGCAGCGCGTCGGCGAACGACGGCGACGGGTCCTGCCCGGTCGCGATCGCGTCGATCAGGTCGCGGACCTCGTGGGTGAAGGAGTGCTCGTACCCGATCAGGTGGCCCGGCGGCCACCACGCGGACATGTACGGATGCTCCGACTCGGTCACCAGGATCCGGCTGAAGCCCTGCTCGGCGGCCGGCAGAGCGGCGTCGTAGAACTCCAGCTCGTTCATCCGCTCGAAGTCGAACGCCAGCGTGCCGAGCGAGCCGTTCAACTCGACCCGCAGGGCGTTCTTGCGGCCGGTGGCGAAGCGGGTGGCCTCGTACGAGGCGACCGCTCCCCCGTCCAGCCGGGCCAGGAACAGCGCCGCGTCGTCGACCGTGACATCACCCAGGGCGGCGCCGTTGCCGGCCGCGGAGAGCCCGGACGACGCCGACGGCAACGGCCGGGTCCGTACGAACGTCTCGGTCAGCGCCGACACCGAGGTGATCGACTGACCGGTGACGAACTGCGTGAGATCGACGATGTGCGCGCCGATGTCACCCAGCGCCCCGGATCCGGCGATCTCCTTGCGCAGCCGCCAGACCAGCGGGAACTGCGGATCGACGATCCAGTCCTGCAGGTAGACGGCTCGCACGTGCCGGATGGTGCCGATCCGCCCGGCCGCCACGAGCTCGCGCATCAACGCGACGGCCGGCACCCGGCGGTAGTTGTAGGCGCACATCGCCCGTACCCCATGGGTTTTGGCGCGGGCTGCGGCCGCGGCCATCTCGCGTGCCTCGGCCACCGAATTGGCCAGGGGTTTCTCGCAGAGCACGTGCTTGCCGGCGGCGAGCGCGGCCAGCGCGATCTCGGCATGGGTGTCGCCCGGCGTGCAGATGTCCACCAGGTCGATCGCGTCGCTCTCGACGATCGCCCGCCAGTCGGTGGTGTGCCCCTCCCAGCCGAGCTTGGTGGCCGCGTCCGCCACCTGGCCGGCGGAACGCCCGCACACCATCGACATCCGTGCCCGCATTGGCAGGTCGAAGGCATGATTGACGGTGCGCCAGGCCTGCGAGTGCGCGGCCCCCATGAACGCGTAGCCGACCATGCCGACTCGCAGGTCCTGCGACATGCTGCCCCCTTAGAAGCCGAGCTTGCTGTACTGAGCGGCGTTCTCCTTGGTGATCGTCTCGGAGCTGAGCATGATCTCCTTCGGTACCTGGAGCTCGACCAGGTCGCTCATTCCCTTGCCCTGGGCGATCAGGCGGGCCAGCGAGATCGCCGAGGAGGCCATCGACGGGCTGTAGGTCACGGTGGCCTTGAGCACGCCGTCGTCCTTGGCGATGGCGTCGATCGCCGCCTTCGAGCCGGCGCCGCCGACCATGAAGAACTCGCTGCGGTTGGCCTGATCGATCGCGGCCAGCACGCCGACGCCCTGGTCGTCGTCGTGGTTCCAGAGCGCGTCCATCTGGGGCAGCGCCTGCAACAGGTCGGTCGCGGCCTGCTGCCCGCCGTTGACGGTGAAGTCGGCGGCCCGGCGGTTGGCGACCTTGAAGCCGAACGAGGCGAGCGCGGTTTTGAAGCCCTGCGACCGCTCCTGGGTCAGCTCGAGCGAGTCGATGCCGGCGATCTCGCCGATCACCGGGCTGCTGACGCCCTTGGCCTTGAGCTGCTGGCCGATGTACGTCCCGGCAGCCAGCCCCATGCCGTAGTTGTCGCCCTTGATCTGCAGCCGGTACGCGTTCGGCGAGGGGAACGCCCGGTCCAGGTTGACCACCGGGATCCCGGCCTGCATCGCCTGGATGCCGGCCGCGTTCAGTTCCTTGCCGTCGTACGGCAGCATCACGATGATGCTGGGCTTCTCCGCGATCAGCGTGGAGATGGCCGCCCGCTGGGTGGCCGCGTCCGCGCCGGCCTCGGTCAGCTTAAGCTCCACATCGGAGTACTCGCCGGCCTGAGCCTTGGCGTTGTTGGTGATCGCGCCGATCCAGCCGTGGTCGGCGGCCGGTGCGGAGAACCCGATCACCACTTTCTGGCCGGGCTGCGCGTTGTCGTTGCCGCTGTTGGTGTTGACCTGGGCGTTGTTGGAGGTGTCATTGCTGGTGCAGGCCGTGAGCAGGGCGCCGGCGCCGACGGCAGCGCCGCCGAACAGAACGCGCCTACGGGACAATGAGGACATTATTGCTCCCGTCTCTTCAGTTCTTCTTGAACAACTGCGTGAGCGATTGATAGCGGAACTGCTGGATCAAGACGGCGGCGACGATGATGCCGCCCTTGACCATGTTCTGGACCTCGGTCTCGAGGTTGTTGATCGCGAACAGGTTGGTGATGGTGGAGAAGACCAGCACACCGAAGATGGCGCCGACGATCGTGCCGCGGCCACCGCTGAGCAGCGTGCCGCCGATGATCGCCGCAGCGATGGCGTCCAGCTCGTAGAGGTTGGCCATGCCCGCCTGGGCGCTGGTCGCCTGTGAGGTCAGCATGATCGCGGCGATGCCGCAGCACAGACCGGACAGCATGTAGAGCAGCAGGGTCTGGCGCTTCACGTTGATGCCGGCCAGGCGGGCGGCTTCCTCGTTGCCGCCGACCGCGACCGTACGGCGGCCGAACGTGGTCCGGTTCAGCAGCACCCAGCCGGCCGCCGCCACCGCCGCCAGAATGATCACCAGCAGGGGGATGCCGAGGATCCGGGTGGTGGCGATCCCGTTGATCGTCTCGTTCGTCGAGATCTGCGTCTGCTTGTCGGAGATCTGCGCGGCGAGACCGCGGGCGGCCACCAGCATGGCGAGGGTGGCGATGAAGGGTACGAGTTTCCCGTACGCGATCAGCACGCCGTTGACCAGCCCGACCCCGAGCCCGACCATGATCGCCGTGAAGATCATGCCGGCCGCGCCGAAACTCTGTGTGGCCACTGTGGTGCACCAGACGCCGGCCAGCGCGATGATCGCGCCGACCGACAGGTCGATGCCGCCGCCGATGATCACAAAGGTCATGCCGACGGTCACGACACCGATCGCGGAGGCCTGCTGAAGGATCGTCAGGACGTTGTTGCGCACCCAGGTCGGATCGCTGTACAGCTCCGGCCGGGTGATGATCCCGATGATGACCAGGACGACGAGCACGCCGACGAGGCCAAGGTTGCGGATCGTCCCCTCGTCGAGGCGCCGTGGCTCCCGCTGGTCGGCGCGCAGAGTCTCAGTTGTCATTCTGTGCTCCCTTGGCATGCCCTGACGGTGCGGCCGGTCATGCCGGCTCCCCTTCCAGCAGCGACCCCGCCATGACGAGGTTCAGAACGGTGTCCTCGTCGATCTCCGCGGCCGGCGCCTCGTGGATCATGTGGCCTTCCCGCATCACCAGCACCCGGTCGGCCAGCCCGAGCACCTCCGGCACCTCGCTGGAGACCAGCAGGACGCCCACCCCACGCTCGGCCAGGTCGTGGATGACCTGGTAGAGCTCCGCCCGGGCACCCACGTCCACACCCCGGGTCGGCTCGTCGAGCAGCAGCAGCCGGGTCTCGCCGAGCAGCCAGCGGCCGACCACCACCTTCTGCTGGTTGCCGCCGGACAGGGTCCGCACCGGGCGCGTCACCCCGGGAGGGCGCAGGTCGAGCGACTGCGCCGTACGCGTCGCTGCCGCCCGCTCGCCGCCCGTGTCGGTGAAACCGGCGCGGGCGAACCGGGCGAACGACGCCAGCGTCATGTTCTTGAAGATCGGCTCGTCCAGCAGCAGCGCCTGGCTCTTGCGCTCCTCCGGGGCCATCCCCATCCCGTTGCGCACCGCGGCCTCGACACTGCGGATCGGCCGGCCGGCCAGTCGCACCGTGCCGGTGTCCGGCCGGCGGGCACCGAAGACGGTCTCCAGCAGCTCGGACCGCCCGGAACCGACCAGCCCGGCGATCCCCACGATCTCGCCGGGGCGGACCGTCAGGTTCACCTCGGCGAACTCCCCGTGCCGGGTCAGGTTCTCGACGACCAGCAGGGGTTCCGGCTGCTCGGTCGTCTCCTTCCGCGGCGGGAACACGTACTCGATCGAGCGGCCGGTCATCTTGCCCACCAGCTCGCGGGTCGGCGTGGTGCGGGCCGGCAGGTTCGCCGCGGTGGTCCGGCCGTCCTTCAGCACGGTCACCCGGTCACCGATGTCGCGGATCTCGTCCAGCCGGTGCGAGATGTAGATGACCGCGATCCCCTGCGCGGTCAGCTCCCGGATGATCCGGAACAGGTTCGCCACCTCGTCGTGCGCGAGCACCGCGCTCGGCTCGTCCATCACGATCAGGCGGGCCTCGTGCGACAGCGCGCGAGCCATGCTCACCACCTGCTTGGCCGCGGCCGGCAGCGTGCGGACCAGGCGCCGCGGCGCGATCTCGGCATGGCCGAGGCGGGTCAAAATCGACTTCGTCTCGTACGCGGTGACGCGCCGCCGGGTGAAACCGAACCGGCTCGGCTCGTGGCCGAGGAACGCGTTCTCCGCCACCGACAGGTCATCGACCAGGTCGAGCTCCTGATAGATGGTGGCGATCCCGGCCCGCATCGCGGCCTGCGGAGTCGCCGGGGCGAACGGCTCGCCCTGCCAGGTGATCTCGCCGGCGTCCGCGTGGTGCACACCGGCCAGCACCTTGATCAGGGTCGACTTGCCGGCCCCGTTCTGCCCGAGCAGGCAGTGCACCTCGCCGGCACGCACCTCGAGCTGCACGCCGTCGAGGGCGCGGACACCCGGGAAGACCTTGACCACGTCGGTGAGCCGCAGCACCACCTCGCCCTCCGCCGCGGTGCTCATGACGCCTGCTCGAAGACCGCGTCACTGGCCAGCACGGCCGCCCCGGTCACACCGGCGCGACTGCCCAGTTCGGAGAGCACGACCGGCAGGTTCCCGGTGGCCAGCGGCAGGGACCGGCGGTAGACGACACTGCGGATCTCGGCCAGCAGGACGTGACCGAGCTGCGCCAACCCACCCCCGATGACGATCATCGACGGATTGGCGAAGGAGACCAGCGTCGCGAGCACACCGCCGACCCGCCGGCCGCCGTCCCGGATCAACCGGATGCAGGTGATGTCACCCTCGGCGGCGCCGTCGGCGACGTCTTGCGCGGTGATGACCGCCTCGCCGTCACTGCCGGCCCGGGCCGCCCGCCCGGCGCCGGAGCGGG
>NZ_JBEZZB010000086.1:0-42734 GCF_040638955.1 Actinoplanes sp. NPDC024001 | reverse complement strand
CCACAACGCATCCGGGCAGTACTTCTCTACATCACCCACGCCCGTACAACGAATGATGTTGCGCTACAACAACCCCAAATGAGATGCCGTCTTAGCGTGGGCCATGGTGGAGATGGCAACCAAGTCCACCACCCTGAACAACATCCCCAAAGCTGCTGCGCCGGTGCCACCCAAACCGAAACGACACGACCCGGCTGGCCTGCCTGCCGGCATGTTCGCAATGCTCCAGCGGTTCGTACACAACTGTCAGTTCGACTGCGAGCGCCCAGCGAAACCGGACATCCGAGACGTCAACATCCGGCGGATCGTGGAGCCGGCGGCCGACAAGCTCGGGTTCGCGCGGTCAGCTGCTGCTGACGTTTACAAGGAGGTTGTCGACCTCGTCGCGGAGGCGAGCCGCGACGACAGCGGACGAGTCGCCGACCTCGCCCAGTACCTCACCGATTCCCGGCGCCTACGACCCGCGATCGGAGCTTGCGCAGACGGTTGAACGGCGAACTGTGACCCGTGACGCCGTCCTAGACGCGATCCGGCTCGGTACGCGACGCGCCGTTGGTGACTCGGTCTCGCTGCTGCGCGCCGGACAGGCACCGCCCAGTGCGCCTGGAGGGCGTCGTCTCCTCGAGAAGATGCGCACCGCCATGATGGGGGAGGACGAACAGGCCAACGCTCTAGGTATGCGGGACCTCTGGCTGCACATCTGGCCACAAGCCAGAACCGGCTTCCCGGAGGATATCGAGACGCAGTACCGGCTGGAGATGGAGATTCTTGACATCGTTCGCCAGATCCGGGCCCAGCTGATCGGAAGTAACGGTCACTACGGCGTTCAGTTCCAGGCTCTGTTGCACTCTGAACTGCGGAGGGCGGAACTCGGCAAGAAGATCACCGTGCCACTCAACGACTTTCATATCCTCGGCTTCGCGTACGAGTTGAGCGACATGTGCAAGTTCGGGTTTCTACGGCCGGTGGAGGGATGATGGCAGCTCCGCTGCCTGCTGCCGCGGTCCTGGCCATCCGTCAGGAAAGCCTGTATCACGAAGCCCGGGTACTTATTCTCATCTCTGAGTTCACTGCGCCTGGTGCGCCCTTCCGCGGCCTGACGAAGCTGGCGAAGGTTGATTTCCTGCTCCGATATCCAGTGATGGCTGAACGTCTTCTGCCGGGCGGAACTACCTGGCAGGACAGCGCACCGACGGCGGACGAACGGCAAGCGGTGGAGAGTCGCATGATCCGCTACAAGTACGGCCCATGGGATGACCGCTACTACCCGCTGCTCGGTGCGCTGGTCGGTAAGCGGCTCGCGACGTTCGCACGGGTCGGCGGCTCTATGGAGATCACCCTGACCGAGGCCGGCCGCGACCTCAGCATCGCCCTGGGAGAAACCAGCTCTTGGGCGATCGTGGCCGAGAGAGCCAGATTCCTACGGGAGCACTTCGACCTGCCCGGCCAAGAACTGAAAGACCTGATCTACGAGCAACTACCGGACGTCGTCGCCCTCCCGCTCAGGAGCGAGATCTAGATGGCCACCAACCTCCGGATCCGATCGCTGACCGTGTCGACCAACACCGCGTCACACACGTTCGACTTCCAGTCTCCGCTGACGTTCGTCACCGGCACGACGACGATGGGCAAATCAACGCTGCTGATGCTGATCAAGCATGCGTTCGGCGGCAACGCCGCCCTAACCCCCGCCGTCGTCCAGCATGTCACTCACGTCGACCTCGCTATCGAGGCAGGAGAGTCGTCGCTGATCCTGCGCCGCAGGATCGGTGCCACCGCCGGCGTGGTCGAGGTCATCGAGCCTGGCTCCCAGGAAGTGCAACACACCTGGGCCGTCAGTCCGACACCTGCGGACGGACCGTCCATCTCGCGGTATCTCCTCGAGGCGTTGGGCATTCCGGTAGAGCGCGTCTCGACATCACGGGCCGGTGTCAACTCCCGCACCGTTGCCCTGACCTTCAAGGACATCTTCCGATACTGCTACCTGCAGGCCAAGGAGATCGACCGGTCGGTCGTGGGGCATCTCGACCTCACGAACATCAACCCGAAACGCATCGCCGCTTTCGAGATGATGTTCGGCTTGACCGACGCCGAGCTTCGTGAACTGAAACGCCTTCGCGGCGTCGCGCGTGACCGGGCCAAGCAACTGGACAAGGATGCCGCAGCGATCGACCGGTTCATACGAGACTCTGGTGTCGCCGATGTCGACGAGCTGAGGGCACGTCGTATGGATCTCGTTCAACAGCTCGCGGCCGCCGAGGACCAACTTCGGGCAACCCGTGACGAGGTATCTGCGCTGACCCAGGTGGAAGAGCAACGGCGTGCTGAGCTCTCCGCAGCCCTGACCGCGTCCCAGCAGAGACGCGAAGCGGTCGACCTGATCGCGGTCACCGTACGAGGCCGCGAAGCCTCTCTCTCACAGCTGCGCCTAGATCTGGACAAAGCCGAACGGCGCAGCATCGCGATCGGCCTGCTCGCACCATTCGAGTTCGCCACCTGTCCGCGTTGCATGCAGGATCTCGACAACCGGGTGGTCGCCGAGACGGACTGCCGCCTGTGCTGTCAGCCCTTGGCCCCGGTCGACGTCGAAGATGTCCACGCCTCGGACGAGAACGCTGATCGTGTGCGGGAACAGATAGCCGAGACTGAAGCCCTGCTCCGCGTTGACGTCACCGCATTCCAACAGGCTCAGTCGGTGTCTCGTCACGCTGACCTAGTGGTGGACACCCTTCACCGTGAATATGACCAGGCGACGGCTAGTGCGGTTTCCCCGAGGATCGAGGCGGTCGCGCAACTGAGCCGGCAGGCGGAATCGCTTCGTCGTGACATCGCCGAGATTGGGCGGCATGCGGAAATGTGGCGGCGGCTGGACCAGGTTCGCAGCGAGGCGGCAGCTCACCGCAAGACAGACCGGCAACTCAAGGTCGACATCACTGAACGCGAAAGACTCTTGCGAGCCCGCGGTGCCCAACTAGACGACATCAGCGCCGCCTTCGCCGAGGAGGTGGCCCTAATCGGTGTCCCCGCCGACGGCGCCGCTCGCATCGATCCTGACACCTTCCTGCCGCTGGTCGGTGACACTGCGTTTGAGGACCTGCAGGCTAGCGGTGGTGGTGCTAGTACGGCGCTCAACATCGCTTACCACTTGACCCTGCTGACGACTGCGCTCGATCATCCGGCTGTACTGCTGCCGGGCCTGTTGATCATCGACTCGCCACGCAAAGCCATCGGCACCGGCGATCGAGACCGCGAACTCGGCCGCCGGATCTATGCCCGGCTGGTAACGCTGGCAGAAGCGTACAAGGACCGAATCCAGTTGATCGTGGCCGACAACGACATCCCCGCCGAGCATGTGACATCCCGGAACATGATCGAACTGACCTCCGAGCGCTCGACCGTTCCGGGCGTCACCAACACCGGTGTCGGCCAAGGACAGAGGGTCGAGGATCTTTAACCACCGTGTCGGAGCAACCCACTCGTTGACACGACGGGCTGATCACGAAATCTCAGCAGCCACTTGGGGCTCGGATCCCCAGATACGAAGGCCACTCACGGTTGGACGGCTTGTCTGCTACACAACCGGCCCATCCGCAGGCCGCTCGGGAGCCACTTATATCAACGAGACGGACGCAAGCGGATCGCGGCATGTGAGATGACATGCATCGGCCGGTCCCGGTCGATGGGTTGAGGTCGAGATGTACGCCGTTCAGGGTCTTGACCGGCGGTGGAATCGGGGGGCCTCCTCAGCTCAAACGCAGGTTTCTGCGTTGGACATCGAGGGTCGCGGAGCTTGAGGAGGTACCGAATGTCGATCGTAGGCGGCTTGGACATCCATCGGAAGCAGCTGACATTCGACTGGGTCGACCAGGAGAACGGGAAGTGGGAACGCGGCCGGATCGTCCCGGCCGACCGGGAGCACCTGGTCGGCTGGCTGACCCGGTTCGATCCGGCCAGGACCGGGCCGGTTGCGTTCGCGATGGAAGGCTGCACCGGCAAGCCGGGATCGTCCGCGGCGACCGGGCCCGACTCCGCGCGATCGAGGTTCAGGCGAACGGCTTGGAGGTGGCGGTATCCGTCGCCGACGGTTCCTCAGTCCTCCCACGCCGGCGTGAGCCCGACGAGACCGGTGGCCGCGGGCTGACCGTTATCGAGGCGCTCGCGGCCCGATGGTCGGTGCAGAGCCACCGCGTCTGCGTGGATCTGCGCCCACATCCTTGGTCCCACCCTGCGCCACTAACGCCCTCGGACATGCCATGAATATCACCGTGCATCACGGCGGCTCTGACGTCGTCCGCCTGCACCTTTCCGGCGACCTCGACCTGGCTACCGCAGACGCCCTCGAACGACTGGTCCTGAACACTCTCGCGACGCATCACCCGCGGCGCTTGGTCATCGACGCCGACGAACTTGGATTCTGCGACTCGTCGGGCATTCACGTTCTCATCAAAGTCCGCGCCTTCGCGCACCGTCACGGCAGCACATTTCAAGTGACCAATCTGCACGGCCGAAGCCAGCGTGCCCTCGCCATCACCGGCGTGCTGGAGAAACTCACCTCCGTCAGCGAGCCGCCGCCACCTCCAGCCGAGTGACTGTTCGGCTCGCATCCGCAATGACGTACCGCTGCCGACGAGCCGCTTCGGCGGCTGTTTTGTCGATCGGCGAGATCCGTCGGCGACGACTACGCCCTCGTCAAGAGCCAAGCGCCGGAAGCCCTTATGTGAGCGGTATCCCGACCGCCGATCCCGGGGGACAGGATGTCGGGGCAAGCCTGCAAGCCGGGGTGACAGTCAAAGAATTGTCTGCGGGGACGCGGACGGCACTGAATGATCTCGCGCCAAGGCGATGTCCGGATGATGCCGTCGGCCCCATCGCGCCGTACCTCGTCTGCCACCCCGGCGCCATCTTGATGACGTACGTATCTCGTCGGCGCGGACCCGAGGCCTCCTCGAGTGGCGTGTCCTCACCTCCGATACGTCTCGGCGAGGACCGTGTTCATCAATAGCTCGTTGAAGCGTCCGGGTTCCTCCGCGTCCGGGTTGTGGCCGGATTGCTCGAAGACGTAGGTCCGCTTGATGGGCGCCCGCAGCCGCGCGATCCACTCGTCGGCGAGCGTGCTGCGTGCGGTCAGTTCGTGCCGACCCTGCGCGAAGTAGACGGGTACGCCGAGGACGGGCACGTCGGTGCGGAAGTCGATGTGTTGCAGCCTCGGGTAGAGCGTTCCGCCCATGTCGGCGAAGCCGCGTACCTCGTTCCAGGTGTCGAGGATGCTGTACTCGTCCGGGAAGAAGCCCTGGAGCCCGCGCGCCGTTTCGAAGGCCGGCACCCGCTCGTACGGCTCGAGGGCGTCGTAGTACTCCATTACCAGGGCGTACCCGAAAATGTCGCGGTACGGTGGCTCGCCCAGGACTGCCAGCCGGTCGCGCAGCCGCTCGTTGCCGGTGCGTTCGGCGTAGTCGAGCAGCTGCCGGTAGAGCAACCGGTCGGTTTCCCGCTGGCTCACCATCTGCCCGGTGCCGACGTAGGCGTGGAACAGGTCGGGCCGGCGCTGCACCATCAGAACGCCGAGCGTGCTTCCCCAGGAATTCCCGGTCAGGTAGATCTTCTGCTCGTCGAAGCGGCGGGCCAGCCAAGCCGACAGTTCGACGCCGTCGGCCACCAGCCGGTCCAAGGTGAGCCGGTCCGTCGGATCGAGCGCCGGGTAGGACTTACCGACCCCGCGCTGATCCCACACCGCGACGGTGAAGCGCTGCTCCAAGGGCTGGTTGAAGGTTCGTACCCACCCCACGTCGGAACTGCCCGGGCCCCCGGACAGGTGCAGCAGCACGGGGTTCGCGGCGCTGCTGCCGCGCATCGACACCCACTGCGGGGTGCCGCCGAGGCGCACCTTTTCGAGTGCCGCGACGCTGCCGGACACGGTCGTGCCGTCGGCGGCGACCACCGGGGCGACCCGCCCGGGCCACACCAGGAGCACGCCTGCGGCCGTGACGGCCAGTAGCGCCGCGCCGCTGGCCGCGGCGGCGACGCTTCGCCGCCGCGCCAAGGCCCGCCCGCCGAGCACGCCGATAACCATCGGCACTCCGGTGAGCAGGCCATACATCAGATGTACGGTGAGGAACAGCGCAACAGCGAGCGGCACGTCGAAGCGGGGCTGGTCGAAGGACGGACCCTCCAGCTCGAAGATCGTGGCGCGGGCCAGTTCCCAGGTTGCGAGGTGCAGTGCCGGCGCCCCGATGATCATCCACCGGGAACGGGTGAGTCGGCCGGCCAGCACGCCTACCAGGGCGGCTCCGATCAGCAGCGCCAGCACCTCCGTTCCGGTGACCGGGCCGCGTGGCATGAGGGCGGCTGCCAGCACGCCGGATGCGGCGACGACCAACCCGGCGAGCACAGCCGGCGCGGTGGCATGGCGGGTCGTGGGGGTGTCCACGGCAGGCGGAGCCGGCCGCGGCAGGGTGGGGATCATCGTGAGCTCGCCGCGGCGACGCCTTGCGCCCACTGGCGGGCGCGGTCGAGTTCCCCGTTCAGCAGCGGGCCGGTCGTGCCGTCGACCCGGAAGTTCTCCGCCGGCACCACTGGCCGCCCGCCGAGGCTCCGCAATTGGCGTAGGGCCTTGCGGGCCGCGGAGCCGGGCAGGAACCGCATCTTCACCTTGGTGTCGAAGGCGGCCACCGGCATCCCGGCGAGTGGGGGCGAGCTGTCGAGATACTCGCGGATGCCGGCCTTCTCGGCGCCGGCGCGGACTTCGCCCTGTTTGACGGCGTCGGTGCGGGTGGCGGGCCGGCTCATGCCGAAGGCGTGGGTCGGTCCCCCGACCACGAGCAGATCGGCTTCGGCTGCCGGCGGCAGGTCCTGCACGTCGGCGAGGGTGACGTCGTAGGTGTCGGCGAGGCCGTCGGCGACCGCTTGGGCGACCGCGGCGGTGTTGCCGAACATGGATTCGTAGACCACCAGTGCCTTCATGGTGGATCTCCTTCAATTCCGGGGCACCGGTTCGCGTACCGGTGCGGTTTGGTCGGTGTGGACCGGCAGGACCACGACCGGGCAGGTGGCTTTGCGGATGCACTCAGCGCTGACCGAGCCGAGGACGGTGTGCCGCACCGCGCTGTGGCCGTGGCTGCCCAGCACGAGCAGGCCGGCGTTGCGTGCGGCCGCGGTGAGCACGTCGGCGGGGCGTCCCTCGATGGCTTTGGCCGCGATGGGCAGGTGTGACCCGTGCCGGGTGATGATCTCGCGGACCTGGGTGTCGATAACCTCGGTGGCGCGTTGCTGCGCCTCGTCCCGGGTGATGGCGGCGACCGGCCCGTAGCCGAAGCCGTCCCAGGACCACGCCATCACCGCCTGGACGGCGCTGCCACGGGCGGCGGCTTCCCGGACCGCCCAGTCGAGCGCGCGGCGACCACCGTCGGAGCCATCCACCCCGACGACGATCAGCTGGTTGGTGTTCACGTTGCTCCCTTCGCCGAGATCAGTCCGGGTCGCGCAGCCGCCGCAGCACCGGGTCGGGTTCGCTGCCGATCGGTGCGAGGCGCAGCTTGGCGTCGACCGGGTGTATCCCGTCCGGCCCGGCGAGCACGGGGTTGAGGTCGAGTTCAGCGATCTCGGGATGGTCCTCGGCGAGCCGGCTCAGCCGCAGCAGCAGGTCCTCAAGGGCGGCGATGTCGATCGGGGGTGCTCCGCGGTAGCCGGTGAGAAGTGCCGCGCTGCGCAGGGAACGCCACATCCGGCCGGCGTCCAGGTCCGTCATCGGGACCAGTTGCAGGGCGCGGTCGCCGAGCAGGTCGGTCTGCACTCCGCCGAGGCCGAGCAGCACCAGGGACCCGAACAGCGGATCGTGCACCAGCCCGGCGACGAGCTCGACAGGTGCGGTCAGCTGCGGCTGCACCAGTACGCCGCGTCCTGGCTGGCCGGCCGCGGCGACCGCGGCGAACGCGTTCCGTACGGCTGCATTCCCGATCAGGCCGGTGCGTACCCCGCCGGTGTCGCTCTTGTGGATCAGATCGGGGTCGGCCGACTTCAGCACGACCGGACCACCGAACTGTTCGGCGGCGTCGGCGGCTGCGCGCGCGTCGGCGGCGACCACGGCGGGTACGGCGTTTATCCCGTACGCGGCGAGTATCTCCGCGGTCCGCTGATAGGTCTGCCAACCACGCGTTTCCTCGAGTGCCCTATCGATGAGGTGTCGTGCCCGTTGCCGGTCGACGCCGGTCAACTCGGCGCGCCCGCCGAGCGGACGGCGCCGCCAGGCGGCGTACGACGCGGCGTGCGCGAGGGCGCGTACGGCTTGTTCCGGCAGGTCGTAGACGGGCGCGCCACGAGTGCCGAGCCGGTTCGGCAGACCGATGCCGCCGGTCACCACAGCGGCGACGCTCAGATCCGGGTGGCGGTCCACGACATGGCCCAGCTCTCGCAGGATCTGCGCGGCTCGGTTCGCCCGGGTGCAGACCACGATCAGCAGCAGCATGTCCGCGGAGCCGCTGCCGACGGCTGCCTCGGCGGCAGCGGCGAACTCCTCCGGCGACGCGCCAGCGCCCAGATCGAGCGGATTATCGTGCAGAGCCGGATCGGTCACCGGCAGATGTAGTCCGGCCGACTCCGCCGCGTCGGCGGCGAGCACGTTCAGCCCACCGGCGTTGCTCACCACCACCAGCCTCGCCCCGGCGGGCAGGGGCTGGTCGGTGAGCATCCGCGCGGCATCCAACAGCTCACCGAGGGTCTCCGTGCGGACCACACCGGCCTGGGCGAACAAGGCATCGACAGTGGCTGCCGGGGCGGCTGCGGCTGCGGTGTGCGAGGCTCCGGCCCGCCGGCCGGCGGCCGAGCGGCCACTCTTGAGGGCCAGCACCGGCTTGCGCCGCGACAGGGCACGCACGGTACGCGCAAACTTGCGCGGATTGCCGAACGACTCGAGATACAGGGCGACTGCCCGGGTGGCCGGGTCGTCGTACCAGTAGGCGATCAGGTCGTTGCCGCTCACATCGGCCTTGTTGCCGAGCGAGACCACGGTGGACACGCCGGTACCCGAGCGGGCGGCATGGTCGAGCACGGCGATCGCTACCGCACCGGACTGGGCGGCGACTCCCAGCCCGCCGCGCGGCGGGGATGCCGGGGCGAAGCCGGCGGCGAGACGGACCTGCGGATCGGAGTTGAAAACCCCGAGGCAGTTGGGGCCCACCAGGCGGATGCCGTGGGACCGGGCCACCCGTACCAAGTCGGCTTGACGTTTACGTCCGTCCGGGCCCGATTCACCGAAGCCGGCGCTGAGCACGATGGCGGCGTGTGCACCCGCATGGGCGCCGTCGGCGAGCACACCGGCGACCTGTTCGGCAGGCACGGCGACGACGAGCAGGTCGACCGGGCCCGGTAGATCGAGCAGGCTGCGGTAGCCGGGCACCGCGCCGATCGGAGTACCACGGCCGTTGACCGCGTACAGGGTGCCGGTGAAGCCGTAGTCCAGCAGCGACTGCAGGGTCTCACGGCCGACGCTGCCGGGCCGCCGGCCGGCGCCCACGACGGCGACCGATGCCGGGCTGAGCAGGGCGCGCAGCGAGGCGCGTTCGGCGAAGCGGTCGCGCTCGTCCACGACCAGATCGGTCTGCTCGTCGCCGCCGATCTGCAGGGTCACGTCGACGACGCCATGGTCGAAGTGGCGCCGGGCTCGCGAGCTCAGATCTCGCGCGACGCGCAGCATGTCGGTGTTTCCGGACAGCACCTCGCCGACGAGTTCGGTGATCTCGTGCTGGCGGCAGCGTGCCGCGAGGTGCTCTAACAGCAGCGTGCCGATGCCGCGCCCGTGGTGGCGGTCGGCGACGAAGACCGCGAACTCGGCGCGGGGCCGCTCGCCGAGCCGCTCGGCGGAGGCGACACCGACCAGTTCTTCGCCTTCGTAAGCGAGGACGTTCACGTGATCGTCCGATTCGGGCCGGCATAGCCGGTTGGTCTCGGCGGCGAGGGTGGCGGCGCTGGGCTGGGCGAAGAACCGCAGCCGCAGATTGGCCGCCGACGCGTTCTCGTGCAGGGCCGCCACGGCCGGGTGGTCCGACGCCATGATGGGCCGGATCGAGACGATGCCGCCGTCGGCGGTCAGCGCGTCGACCGTGTCGGTGCCGGGGAGCGCCCGGCCGGGCGCGGTCATCGCCTGCTGTCCCGGTTGCCGTGCGGGCGCACGATCAGGACCGGGCAGTCGGCGTGGTGCAGCAGTTGCAGGCCGGTGGAGCCGAGCACGGTTCCGGCGATCACGCCGTGACCGCGGCTGCCGACCACTACCAGTTGCGCGCCGTGGGAGACGCCGACCAGCAGGGCCGCGGCGCTGTCGTGCGACATCAGGATCTCCACCGGCACGTCCGGGAACTTCTCTCGCCACGGCGCCACCTGAGCGGTCACCCTGGCCCGTTCGGGAATGTCCTGCTCAGGAATGTGCACCTGGGCCGGCGGGAGGTGGCCCCAGTACGGCGGCACGGCCGGCAGGAACGAGCGGATCACGGCCAGGGATGTGCCGCGTGCCCGTGCCGCGGTGAACGCCGCCTCCAGTACCTCGTCGGCGGAGCCGGCGTCGTCGACACCCACCGCGACAGGCCCTTGTGTCGGATCCGTCCGTCCCCGGACCACGACGATCGGGCACTTGGCGTGCATGGCCACCCGCTGACTGACCGACCCGAGGTGCAGGCCTGCGAACCCGCCGTGGCCGCGATTGCCGAGCACCAGCAGGCTCGCCTCTTCGGAGCCGATGATCAACTGAGCTGCCGCGTCGCCGATCGCCACGTTGGTGTCCACATCGATATCGGGTGCGGCGGTCTTCGCGTCATGCGCCGCGCGGGCCGCGATGTTCTCCGCGAACCTGCGTGCCGTCTCGAAATGCTGGCCGCCGAAGTCATTGCGCCCGGCCGCCCAGTCCCAGTCCATGACGTGGGTGAGCCGCAGCGGCTGGTTGGTGAGTTCCGCCTCCCGTGCGGCCCATCGCGCGGCCGCTCGGCTGGGATCGGTGCCGTCGACTGCGACGACGATCGCTGGGGTGCGCATGGTTCCTCCTTCGCCGTTCTCTACCTCCAGCGTGATCCGCGTCGATGTGTCGCGGCAGGGTGATACGACCTGCTGGGGTAGGCCGTGAGTCCCGTGTCCCGGAGGGGGTCACCTCGCGGGCCAGGCCGGCGATCAGCCGCTTGCCCGGACTCGGCATGGGCCCGGCGCCGGATGACGGCCCGGAGAACCGACCGACCGGTCGGTCAGCCGACGACCAGAGGCCGGGCGCGCAGGATGCGCGCCCACCACGGCCGGCTGGCGGGTGGCGCGGCCCGCAACGCCGGGGCGCTGCTGTTCCTCAGGCTGACCCAGCCGCCTGGTCCCATGGTCACCGTGCCGATCGCGGGGCGGCGGCGCGCGGCGATGCCGGCGGATACGGCGACCGCGATCACGGTGGCGGCGGTCAGGGACGCGACCACGATGGCGGTCACATCCACTGCCGGCACGAACACTGGGCGGTCGGGGCCGGGCGCGTACGCCCCGATCTCGCGCCGCCCGGCGCGCACCGGCTGAGGTGCGCGCCGTTCGTCGAGCATGCTGGTCATGGTTCTGGCTCCTATCGGCTGTCGGATGCCGGCCCGTCACCGGCTGCGGCGCGGCCCGCCTCCAGCCGGGCGATCGGCACCCGGTACGGCGAGCAGGACACGTAGTCAAGGCCGGCGTCGTGGAAGAACCGCACCGACGCGGGGTCGCCACCGTGCTCGCCGCAGACGCCGACGGTCAGCTCCGGCCGGTGGGCGCGGCCACGTTCCACGGCGATGCGAACCAGTTCGCCGACCCCGGACGCGTCGAGGGTCTCGAACGGTGAGGCACCGAACACGCCGAGTTCCAGGTAGCGGCCGAAGAACGAGCCCTCCACGTCGTCGCGGGAGAATCCCCAGGTCATCTGGGTCAGGTCATTGGTGCCGAAGGAGAAGAAGTCGGCCGCCTGCGCGATCTGGCCGGCGGTCAGGGCGGCTCGTGGTACTTCGATCATGGTGCCGATCCGGATATGCGGGACGCCCTCGACTTCCGACAGGACGCGCTCGGCTTCCGCGCGTACGATCTCCAGTTCCTGCACCGCGCCGACCAGCGGAACCATGATCTCCGGCTGCGGGTCGCCGCCGGCGGCGACCCGCGCCGCGGCGGCCTGCGCGATCGCCCGGACCTGCATGGCGAACAGGCCGGGAACAACCAGACCGAGGCGTACGCCGCGCAGCCCCAGCATCGGGTTCTGCTCGTGCATGCGGCGCACCGCCGTGAGGAGCCGGCCGTCGTCGCCCGGGTTCTGGCCGAGGGCTTCGGCCCGCGCGACCCGCGCGGTGAGCTCCTCCAGCGAGGGCAGGAACTCGTGCAGCGGCGGGTCGATGAGCCGGACGGTGACCGGCAAGCCGTCCATCGCCTCGAACAGGTCGACGAAGTCGTCGCGCTGCAGCGGGAGCAGTGCGGCGAGCGCGGTTTCGCGTTCGGTGTCGGTGCCGGCCAGGATGAGTCGTTCGACGAGCTCGCGGCGCGGCCCGAGGAACATGTGCTCGGTGCGGCACAGGCCGATGCCGGTGGCGCCGAAGCGGCGGGCCCGGCGGGCGTCGGCGGCGGTGTCGGCGTTGGCGTGCACCTCGAGCCGGGCGACGTGATCGGCGTGGGTCATCAGCCGCTGCACGGCGGCGAGCAGCGGGTCACCGATCGCGGAGATCTCGCCCTCGAACCAGCGGACCACGGGCGACGGGCGCACCGGCACCGCGCCGGCGTAGACCCGGCCGGTCGTGCCGTCCAGGGAGATCACGTCACCGGCGCGCAGCACCGTTTCGCCGACCGTCAGCGTGCCGGCGGTGGCGTCGACCAGCAGGTCCTCGGCACCGCACACGCAGGTCTTGCCCATGCCACGGGCTACCACTGCGGCGTGCGAAGTCTTGCCGCCGCGGCTGGTGAGGATGCCCTGGGCGGCGATCATGCCGGGCAGGTCGTCGGGGTTGGTCTCGTGCCGGATGAGGATCACCGGTTCGGAGGCGGCGGCGGCCGCCGGAGAGTCGAAGACGATCGCGCCGACAGCGGCGCCGGGGGAGGCCGGCACGCCGGTGGCCAGCGGCTGCGGAGCGGCGGCATCGTCGAAACTGGGGAACATCAGGTTGGCCAACTGCTCGCCGGTGACCCGCCGCACGGCTTCGTCGAGGCTGATGACGCCCTCCTCGACGAGTTGGGCGGCGATCACGAACGCGGCCGCGGGAGTGCGCTTGCCGACCCGGGTCTGCAACATCCAGAGCTTGCCGTCCTCGATGGTGAACTCGATGTCGCACAGGTCGCGGTAGCGCTGCTCCAGCTTCTCCATGATCGACAGCAGCTGGGTGTGGCTCGCCGGGTCGATCTCCGCGAGATCCCCCAGACCCATGGTGTTGCGGATGCCGGCGACGACGTCCTCGCCTTGGGCGTTCGGCAGGTAGTCGCCGTAGGCGCCGCGGCGTCCGGTCGCCGGGTCACGGGTGAACGCCACGCCACTGCCGGAGGTGGACCCGCGGTTGCCGAAGACCATCGCCATCACGTTCACTGCGGTGCCCGACTCTTGCGGGATGCGTTCCTGCCGGCGGTACAGGACGGCCCGTTCGGCGTTCCACGACTGGAACACCGCGGTGATCGCCGAGTACAGCTGGTCATGCGGTGCTTGGGGGAAATCCCGGCCGGTGTGCGCGGCGAAGATCTTCTGGTACGCCGCGACCAGTTGACGAAGCGCGGCCGCGTCGGGTTCCGGGCCGGCCGCGGCCAGCTCCTCCTCGAAAAGTTCGCCGGGTACCCCGTAGACGGTCTTGCCGAACATCTGGATCAGCCGCCGGTACGAGTCCCACGCGAACCGCTCGTCCCCGCTGCGTGCCGCCAAGCCCAGCACAGTGGTGTCGTTGAGGCCGATGTCCAGGATCGTCTCCATCATGCCGGGCATCGAGAACTTGCCGCCGGAGCGCACCGACAGCAGCAGCGGGTCGGAAGCGTCACCGAGCCGCTTGCCCAGGCCCGCCTGCACCAGCTGCAGGTGGTCCTCCACCTCCTTGAACAGCCCGTCCGGCGGTGCTCCGGTGCGGAGGTACTCGCGGCAAGCCTCGGTGGTGATGGTGAAGCCCGGCGGCACCGGCAGACCCATCCGGGTCATCTCCGCAAGATTGGCGCCCTTGCCGCCGAGCAGGTCCTTCAGATCCTTGTTGCCTTCGACGAAGTCGTATACGTAGCGGGACATCCTGTACCTGCCTCGAGATCCGGTGGCGGGGCGTCCCGCCTCTCCCTCCTTGGTATCGCCACCTCCGGCCCGTACGGCAGGGCCGGAGGTCCCAACCAGCGACATCGATCTCTAGGTGGTGGGCGCGAGGGGGGTCAGCTTCGGTGCCGGGCCGATCGGTCCCATCGGTGGCGGTTCGTGCCTGCGGCCGAGTCCGACGCCGCCGAGGACGATCAGCGCCACCGCGACGAGGAAGAGCACGATTCCGGTGGCGAGCAGCCCGGCGCCGAGCGCCGCGAGACCCGGGACCTGCACGGCCGCGCGGGTATCGGCGGAGACACCGGGGGAGCCGTCGGCGTTCGCGACGACTACGGCGTACCTGCCGTCCGTCACGTCCCATTGCAGGGACACGGTGCCCGGCCCAGTCGCCTGCGCCAGCCAGAAGCCCTGGTCGGCTGGGTCGCTTACCGCACGCACCGCGCCTGGGGCGCGGTCGTAGACTGGCCGGCCGGAGTTCAGACCGATCAGCCGGTCGTGTGCGGTGCTGGCAAGCCACGCGTCGACCGCCGACTGCGGAGCGACCCCGACGAACACCGGCCGGCCGGACGGTGAAGCGGCGGTCACCCGCAGCCCACCGACGTCGGCGACCTCACGGGTCCACACGCCGGTGTCGGTGATGGTGAGGTTCTCGGCGGTGATCGCAGCGGTGCTGCTGTCCAGCATCAGCGTTGGGCTGGTCACGAAGCCCGCCTGGTCACGGCTGGAGTCGACGGCCAGCAGCACGCCGCCGCCGATGCCGAGACCCGTGGCCGGGGCAAGCAGCAGCACGCCGGCGACCAGCGCCACCACCGAACCGGCGACCGAACCGGCGACCGCGCCCTGGCGTGGCGGTTCAGCCTCGACCGGGCCGTCGGGAACCGGATCGGGCTCGTAGCCGCCTTGGTCCAGCCGGAACGGCGGGTAGCGCGGGGTAAGCAGGGTCAGGTAGGCGGCCACCCGCAGACCCCAGCGGGCGATGCCGACCAGAAGGTCGTGCAACCCACGCGGGTATCGTCCGGTGAACAGCAGCGCGAGAGCAGCGATCAACAGCACCGCCCCGACGACGCTGGGCGGGCCGTACACCACGGCGTTGCTTTCGCTGATCGTACGGTTCGCCGCGCCGCTCAACGCCCCGAGGATCAGCAGGTGCGGCATCGCGAACAGCCACGCGACCAGGGGAAGCCAGCGTGGCGGCGTCTCCTCGGCATCGAGCCGCAGCCGGGCCGGGTAGTCCGGGATGTCAGCGAGGGTGAACGGCGGATAGGCGTCCGTGCCGAGGGCCTGATAGCCGTAGTAACCGACACGCCAGGTCCAGCGCAGCACCCCCAGGTTGTAGGCGCGGATCGGCGCCGGGCAACGGCCGGTGATCAGCACCGCCAGGTAGGCCACCAGGGTGAGCACCACTAGACCGGTCCAGAGCACCAGCAGCGCCAGATAGTGCGGGATGAGCAGCAGCCACTTGACGAGCCAGAGCCAGCGGCTCAGGGATTCGTCGCGGCGCGCCTCCACCCGCAGCGGGTAGAGATTCATGACACCTCCCAACTTCTCTCCCAGCACAACGCGCCCTACCGGCGCAGGGCAGGGCCGGAAGTCACGGTTTGTGGAGGTGTCCTGGGGTCATCCGGCCCTGTGCGTGCCGCGGCGGCGGCCGTAGCGTCGCCACCGAAGTGACCTCCGGGAGGCGGCCATGGCGTTCTTGACCACGTTCGACCTGCTGGCGGTGCATGACCTGGTGGCCGACTTCCCGGCCGAGTGGCTCCGCCGGTTGGCGATCTGCTGCCATCCGGTGACCTATGCGGCCGGTGATCGGCTGTTCCGTGAGGAGGAGCCCGCCACCCGGCTGTGCTTGATCCACGCTGGTGTCGTGACGCTCGACCTGCACGTGCCCGGACGCGGCGACATCGTGGTGGACCGGCTCGGCCCCGGTGCGATCGCCGGCTGGGAGTCGCTGATCCCGCCGCACCGATGGACGTTCGGCGTGGTGGCCATCGAGCCGGTGTACGCGGTCGAGTTCTATTCCACCGGCATCCGCGGTCTCACCGCCGACGAACCCGAACTGGGACGTCAGCTCTACGCGCGTCTGCTGGCGAAGGTGGGCGCCGGCTTCCAATCGGCGCGGCTGCGGCTGGCGGAGCTGAGTGCGTACCCGCCGGGCTGAACCTGGTGATCGGTTGAAGGGAGCAGCGATGTCCACGACCTTCGTCCCACCGTCGCGGCGAGTCCTAACCGGCTGCGTACGATCGGCCACCACCGCGCCGTCGTTGCACAACAGCCAGCCGTGGCTGTTCCGCATCGCCGGGCCGACGGTCGAGGTGTACGCCGATCCGGCCCGCCGTCTGCCCGTGGTGGACCCGGCTGGTCGGGAGCTGTTTCTCAGCCTTGGTGCGGCGGTGTTCACCCTCCGGGTGGCCGTCCATCAGGCCGGTTACCGGACGCTGGTGGAACTCCTGCCCGACGGGCCCGAATCCACTCTGGCCGCGCGGGTGACAGCGACCCAGCCCGCACCGGTCGACCCCGCCATCGAGGCGCTGGCCGAGGCGATCCCGCACCGGCACACCAACCGGGGTCCGTTCGCGCAGGTCCCCGTTCGCCCGGAGGCGTTCGGCCGGCTGCGGCAGGCGGCCCGGGCCGAAGACGCGGTACTCAGGATGACCGATCCGGCGAGCCGGGACGCGATCCTGGAAATGGCCCGCACCGCGGACGGCTGGCTGCGCCAGCGCCCAGGCTATGAACAGGAGCTGCGGCGGTGGAGCGGAGGAAAGGTGCGACACGACGGCGTGCCGACGTGGGCCGCCGGCCCGTGGGACGCCCTGCAGGCGGTGCCGATCCGCGACTTCGCACAGTTCTCACCGCAGCCGAGGCCACGCGAGCCGTTCGAGCCACACCCCACGATTCTGGTGCTGGCCACCGAGGACGACACCCGGCTTGACTGGCTGCGCGCCGGGCAGGCCCTGCAACGGGTGCTGCTGACCGCGACCTGGCTGGGACTGGCAACCACGCCGATCAGCCAGCCGGTCGAAGTGCCGGCGGTGCGGCGACTCCTCGCCGGCAGCCCTCCGGGCACGTCGGCGCAGATGGTGCTGCGCGCCGGCTACGGCCGGTTCGCCGGGCGGACGCCGCGGCGTCCGCTCTCCGAGGTGATGCTGCACGACCGTTAGAGATGATCGGCGGAAACCGGACCCGGCCCGCACCCGCCGGGTGTCGCGCATCCCCCCGCGCTGTACGTCCTGGCGATGGACCCGCGTTTCCGGGCCGGCCGACCCTGCCGGCGCCCGTGCGGGACACCTAGCGTGGAAGTGGAGGTTTGTGATGAGGAAATGGCAAGTCAGTGACGTGATGACGGCCGACGTCGTCGCGGTTGAACCGGACACACCGTACCGAGATCTGGTCGGTCTGCTGGCCGACAAGCGGATCAACGCGGTGCCGGTCGTCGACGCCGATCGGCGCGTGATCGGAGTGGTCTCCGAGTCGGACCTGCTCCGCAAGATCGAATACGTCGGCGCGGAGCAGCCCCACTGGTTCCAGCGGCGCCGCCGCGCCCAGCAGCACAAGGCGGCCGGGCGTACCGCGGCCGAGTTGATGACGGCCCCGCCGGTCATCGTGCTGCCGCTCACGAGCATCAGGTCTGCGGCTCGCCGCATGGACGAGGCGGGTGTCAAGCAGCTGCCGGTGGAGAACGACCTCGGCCGGCTGGTCGGCATCGTGACTCGCGGCGATCTGCTCAAGGAGCACCTGCGCTCCGACGACGAGATCGGCGCCGACGCGCGGGCGGCCGTCCACGACGTGCTGCTCGCCGAGAACTTCGCGACCGTCAGCACCCAGGTCGAACGGGGCGTCGTCACCCTGACCGGCCGGGTCGAACGGTGGTCCACAGCGATGCTGACCTTGCGCCTCGTGCGTCTCGTGCCAGGCGTGGTCGAGGTCGTCGACCGGATCACCTTCGACTATGACGATCACAAGGTGGCCGATTCGGTCCCGGCCATCTTCGTCGCCTGAGCCGCGGACCGGTTCGTGGCGCGAGGAGGCGAGCATGCAGAAACCCGTCAGCAAGGTTCTGGCCTGCTATGACGGATCAGTTCCCGCCGGCGCCGCGATCGAGGTCGCGGCCCGGCTCCTGCCGCGAGCACAAGCCCAGGTGACCTACGTGTGGTCGCCCCCGTTCGCCAGTGAGGCGCTGCGGCGCCGACTGTGGCACGGCAGGGCCGGCGTCAACGAGTTCGTCGCCGCCATCGAGCGGGAGGGCGAAGCAGAAGCACACCGGCTGGCGGCCATGGGCGTCGCCCTGGCCGGTGTGCAGGGATGGGATGCCGCACCGCTGGTCCAGCGCACCTACGGCGGTGAGGGCCTGCAACTGGCCCAACTCGCCGAGCACGTCGGTGCCGATCTGATCGTGGCCGGCTCCCGGGGACTCGACGGTGCCCGGGCGGTGTTCGGCAGTGTCTCCGACGTGGCGGTGCACTATGCGCCCTGTCCCGTGCTGGTCGTGCCGTACCCGCTGCTCGAAGCTGATCGCGCCGCCCTGGGCAAAGGGCCGGTGGTGGTGGGCTGGGACGGCTCGTCAGGAGCCGAGACCGCACACCGGGTGGCCGCGCGGCTGTTCCCGGACCGTGCGGTGGTTCCGGTGTTCGTGCAAGACGGGAACGGGCCGGCCGAGCGCACCATCGCGGGCTTGAAGAAGCTGCCCAAGGCGGGGAGCTCCGTGGAACACGGGCGGTCGGTCGCTGCGGCACTGGCGAGCCAGGCGCGCACCGAACACGCCGCCGTGCTCGCTGTCGGCTCTCTCGGACGTTCCGCCCTGCACGAGATCGTGCTCGGCAGCGTCGCGATGGCCACGCTGCATCATGCCTACCGCCCGGTGCTGGTGGTGCCGCACCGGTACGCCGCCGACAGGTGAACCGATGGTCAAGGGCAACGTCGGATGCGGAACGACCGGTCGACGCTCATGCGTCGGCCGGTCGCGGTCTCAGCTTCGACGGCCGCGGATCAGGTAGGCGATCGGGCCGACCGGCTGAATAAAGATGATCGGCCACCAGATGGCCTTCGAACCGCGGACCCGGGACCGGGGCCGGCGGGCCAGGTCCACGGCGGCGTATGCGGTGAGCGCCAGCTCCACCGGCGCCAGCACCATGGTCGCGGTGCGCTGCCACGGTTGCAGATCCTGCCATGACGTGTGTGTCATCTCGATCCTCCATGAGGATCCGGACGGTCGCGATCGCGACCGTCCGGGCCAGTTGTCCGCCGCTGTGCGCGGCACCGTCAGATCAGCCACGGGTTGCGCTGGACCAGGGGCAGCCGAGCCCATTGGCGGCCGAGGCCCCAGGTGTGTCCGGCGTAGGTGAGCGCGGTGACGATGGCGCCGATCGCGTAGATCAGGTGGTAGTCCATGAACGGATTGGTCGAGTGGGTGGCCTCGCCTGCGGCATTGGTCTGGGCGGGCGGGAACTCGGCGAACCACATGAGCACGAGCATCACGGTGGCGGCGCCGGCGGCGATGCGCATGCCGATGCCGAGAATCAGGGCGACGCCGATGCCGAGCAGGCCGAGCATGAACAGCCAGTCGGCCCAGGCCTGGCCGGCGATGTCGTTGAAGAAGCCCTGGAAGGGGCCGACCTCGACGCCGGACAGGAAACCCTTGGTGGGGGAGCCGCCGTTGAGCCAGGCGCGCTCGGCGGGGGTGGCGTAGTTCCAGCCGAAGGTCTTGTCGAGGAACGCCCACAGGAAGGTGAACCCGAGGGAGATCCGCAGGACGGCGAGCGCGCGGGCCGCCGTGGTGGTGAGCATCGAGCCAGGCGCCGGAGCGTGCTCGAGGTGGCTGGCCGAGTCGTGGCCGATGGCAGTCATGGTTTCCTCCTCAATGGCATGTATCTATGGCTGACTATCCGCTGCCGCGCTGCCGGTTTCTCGTGCTGATGGGCCTGAGTGTCCCGGGTCGAAGGTCCCGTGATGGCGGCGAGCGCCTGCGCCAACGCGGAGCCGGTGTCGGCGTCGATGACCTCTGCCTGCGGCCACTCGTCGATGCCGGCCGCCAGCAAGGCGGTCGATCGAAGCGTCGCGTCGGAGGTGTCACCGCTACGGGCGGGCAGCCGGGCCGAGACCGTCGACGGCGTGGCGGAGCAGCGCAGCTCGGTCAGGGCGCTATCCGTACGGGCGGCTCGTAGCGATTCGCCTCAAGAGTGGGACCTTCGGCACTTCCGCCGCCGGGGCGCACGAGCATCCTAAGGGGACAGCGCGGGGCCGGGGCCGATGGATGCGATCGCACCCGCTGAGTAACCCGGGTAACGCGCGAAGGGAGTGCGTGATGAGGCGATTCTGGATGATCATGTCTGCCGTACTGCTTCCGGTGGCGATGGCAACCGTTGCCGCCGCCGGCCCGGCCTCCGCGCACCAGGCTCCGGGGACGTACCGCATGGTCGATCTGGGGGGTCTGGGCGGGACGTGGACCGTTCCTTCCGCGATCAACAACCGCGACGAGGTGGCGGGCTACAGCGCCACAGCTGGCAACGTCAACCATCCGTTCCTCTGGCGGGCCGGCACCTTGGTCGACCTTGGCGCGCTTCCCGGTTCGGCGGACGGATGGGGTGTAGCCCGGGATCTCAATGATCTGAGCCAGGTCGTCGGGACCAGCGAAGCCGGGGCTTTCCTTTGGGACCGAGGGGTCATGACCGCGCTGCGTGGACCCGACGGCGCCCTGTCCTCGGCGGAGGCGATCAATAACCGGGGCCAGATCGTAGGCACCTACTACGTTTCCTCCAGTGGCGCTCCCCATGGGTTTCTGTGGCAAGGAGGGACACTGACCGATCTCGGCGAGATCGACCCGGTCGACATCAACGACCGCGGAGAGATCCTCGCGGGTCGCTATGTCGAGGGATCCGGGTACCGGGCCTGCATCTGGCGAGGCGGGCGCCTCACTGATCTTGAACTCGACATGCCGATCGCGATCAACAACCAGGGCTGGGTCGCCGGCGTGGCGGTTGGGTCCGACTACGGGATCAGGGCATTCCTGTGGCGCTCCGGAACAACCGCCCAGCTGGGCACCTTGGGCGGCACCAGTGACTGGCCCACGGCGATCAACGACCGGGGACAGATCCTGGGTACGAGCCGCACGGCGAACGAGGAGTTGCACGGCGTCATCTGGCAGGGCGGCCGGACGATCGACCTGTCCACCCGCGGCGTCGTGCTGGAAACCGTCACCGGGCAGGCCAACCCCGGCAGTCTTTCCGGCATCAACAACCGGGGCCACTTCGCCGCAGACCTGGCGTTGCCGCCCGACTGGGTCGGTCCCGGCGTGCTCTTCCGCTAGCCGCTCCGGACCGTGCCTACAGCGCTGACCCGAGGCCATCCGCTCCGACGCCGGCAGCCGGCGATGAAGGTGCACGAGCCGGGCGCCGGCCGCCCTCAGCCCCGTCGCCCGCGCCGCGAGGGCGCCTGTGGGGATGACGTACGAACGAGGAGGACGAGATGCATTCGATTCGCAGATTCAACCTCATGCTGGCGGCCACGGTGGTGATGGTCGGCACCGTGGCCGTACCGGCGGCCACCGCCACCCCGACGGACTCCGCAGATCTTGAAACAACCGTAGCCCGGGTCGGCACCGGCCGATTGATCGCGCTCAAGTCACTCGGTGGCGGTGAATCCTTCGCCGACAAGACCAACGCACGAGGCGACCTGACCGGCCGCAGCCGCGACGCGACGGGCAAAATGCAGGCCGTGGTCTGGTGGCACGGTCAGCGCAACCCCACCAGGCTACGTGTCAACCGGGCCACACCTAATGCGATCAGCGATCATGGGATCATCGCTGGGCAGGTTGACCGCAAGGGTGGCGGGCTGTTCCTGTGGAACAAGGGCAAGAGCACCTACCGGTGGGACCCGGCTAATGCCGATCTCCAGGCGACCGGCGTCAACGATCGCGGCGAGGTCGTCGGCACCGCGTACTTCGAAAACGCTGGCTCCAAGGCGTTCCGGTGGCAGCGCGGCCGCCTCACCTGGCTGCCCGTTCCCAAGGCGGCGAGGAGCCAGGCCCTGGGCGTCAACAACCGGGGGCAGACCATCGGTGTCGTCATACCTCGCGGATCCGACTACGGCCAAGCAGTGCTGTGGCAGCGCGGCCGAATGACCCGGCTGGGCACTCTGGGCGGGGCCTACAGCGCCCCCATCGCCATCAACGAGCGAGGCCAGGTCGCCGGCAACAGCGCGATCAAAGGGTCCTCCAGCGACCATCCGTTCCTCTGGCAGCGCGGCCGGATGACCGACCTGCTGTCGAACACCACAGCCACCGGCGGCCGGGTGAACGCGCTCAGCGACAGCGGAATGATGACCGGCTCGGCGACCTGGGCCGACGGATACAACCGGCCGGTGCTCTGGAAGCGTGGCCGGATGATCGACATTGGCTTCGGCACGCATCACGGGATCGGGTCGGTCGTCAACGACCGCGGTGATGTCGGCGGGGTGTCGTGGGCGCCCTCGACCGAAAGCCCCGGCGTCCCGTTCCGGTGGCACAACGGCAAAACCACGCTGTTCCCCGAGCCGGCCGCCGACATGTGGGTCGGCGTGGTGGGCATTGCCCCACGTGGCAAGGTGACCGTCCTGCAAGAGGACATTCAACGCGGTCTCCGGATATTCCGGTCCGCGTGACCGCGATTCGCCACGACGACCGACTGCTACGCGGCTCCGGTCTCACTACGCCGGTAGGAAATGTCGGGTCCGATGACGGGACCAACAGCCCTGTCTTCCGCCAGCGCGACGCGTTGCGATAGAGGCAGGACCGCAAGGAGGCACGTGATGATGCACACTCGGACCTGGTCGGTCGAGATCAACATCGACGAGAACGAAGATGAACGTCGTACCCATGCCGTTGCCCTTCTGCGCACCGCGGCCCGCCCGCAGGTGCGCGGTGAAGGGTTCGCTCGCCGGTCACCTCGTGACCACGAGGTGCCGGAGATCGGCGACGAACTCGCCGCCGCGCGAGCCCTGGCCGACCTGGCCTACCAGCTGCTGGACGTCGCCGCAGGCGACATCGAGGCGGTCGTTCACCGGCCTGTGCACCTGAGCAGCTGACTCGGCGGAGGTCGCATCGTGTACGCCTGGCAGGTGGTGGAGCCCGGGCCCGATCTCCGGCGGGCCCTGCGTCGGGTGACGATGCGGGTGCCCCGTCCGGCGGCCGGGGAACTGCTGGTGGCCGTCGACGCCTGCGGTGTGTGCCGCACCGATTTGCACGTGGCGGCGGGCGAGCTTCCGGTGCACCGCCCAGGGGTGGTGCCCGGCCACGAGATTGTCGGCCATGTTCTGGAAACCGGCGGCGAGGTGACGGATTTCCGGCCGGGCGACGCCGTCGGCGTGGCCTGGCTGCGCGAGACCTGCGGCAGCTGCGGCTACTGCCGAGCCGGCGCGGAAAACCTGTGCGCGGCTTCGCGGTACACCGGATGGGACGCCGACGGCGGGTATGCCGACTGCGCTGTCGTGCGCGCCGACTTCGCGTACCAGCTGCCCGAAGGCTACGCCGCGGCCGAGCTGGCGCCGCTGCTATGTGCCGGCATCATCGGTTACCGGGCGCTGCGCCGTGCCGACCTGCCGCCGGGTGGGCGCCTCGGCATCTACGGATTCGGCGCCTCCGCGCATCTGGCCGCCCAGGTCGCGCTCGCCGAAGGCGCGCGCGTGCACGTACTCACCCGGTCACCGCAGGCACGAGAACTTGCGCTGGAGCTGGGGCGAGCTCCGCGGGCGAGGCGTACGCGCGACCGCCTGAACCGCTCGAGGCGGCAATCCTGTTCGCGCCGGTTGGTGACCTCGTCCCGGTCGCCCTGCAGGCACTCGACCGGGGCGGCACTCTGGCAGTGGCCGGCATCTACCTCAGCGACATCCCACCGCTGAACTACGACCGCGACCTCTTTCAGGAACGCACGCTGCGCAGTGTCACCGCCAATACCCGCGCTGACGGCCGCAAGCTGCTGGCGTTCGCCGCGAAGCACCGCCTGCGCGTGGAAGCCGTCGCGTACCCCATGACGCACGCATCCGACGCCCTTGCCGATCTGGCCGCAGACCGGGTGAACGGCGCCGCCGTGCTGGTGCCGTAACCGCATAATCCAGCGGACCAGCTGGACTATGCGGTTTTCGATGCCTTCGAGGTCAATTCGGGGCGGGCAGGGGATTGCCGTGTCCCGGTTGGATGTGCGTCTCCGGGCCCGGGAAGAAGAGTGTGGTTCGGCCGTCATTGAGCCAGTGCACCCGGTACGGCGGGGTTCCGTCGTCGTGCTCGATGGTGGTGATGATGCCGATGCGCCGCTCGGTGCCGAGGTAGGTGCTTTCCACGACGATGCGGTCGCCGATACGAGCCTTCATGGTGTCCTCCTGATGTTTTCGCGTCGCTCAGCCGCGCCGGACCACGAGTACTGGGCAGTCCGCGTGGCGAAGCAGGTGCAGCCCAGTGCAGCCCAGGACCGTTCCGCTGATCACGCCGTGACCGTGGCTGCCGACGACCACCAGCTGGACGCCGTGGGACACGTCGACCAGTACCGCTGCCGCGCTGTCGCGGGACAGCAGCGTCTCCACCGGGACGTCCGGGTGTTTCGCGCGCCACGGCGCCAGCTGTGCGGCCAACTGCTCCCGTTCGGCCGCCTCTTGTTCCGGCGTCTCGACCACGTCCGGCGGGATCCGGCCCAGCGGCAGGGCCCGCGCGAACGGGTACGAGCGCACCACCACGAGGCTGGTGCCGCGGTCAGCGGCCGCGGCGAACCCGGCCTCCAGTACCGCGTCGGCGGCTTCGGAGTCGTCCACACCGACCGCGACCGGGCCGGCGACGTCGCAGCGGCCGCGGACCACGACGACCGGACAATGCGCGTGCTTGGCCAGCCGCCGGCTCAATGAGCCGATCAGGACGCCGCCGAAGCCGCCGCGACCACGATCGCCCAGCACCAGCAGTTCGGCGTTCTTGGACAGCTCGAGCAGCCGGGTCACCGGGTGCCCGATCGGCACCTGAAACTCGATTTCCACGCCGGGGGCGATGGCGCTCGCCCGCATGGCGGCGTCTTTCGCGACCGTCTTGGCGGACTGGCGAGCCCACTCGAATCGGTCGCCGCCGAAGTCGTAGCGGGACGTCGCCCAGTCCCAGTCGAGGACGTGCACGACGCGTAATGGCAGTCGACGGCGTTCGGCTTCCCGGGCAGCCCAGCGTACGGCGGCTGTTCCGGTCTCAGTGCCGTCGGTTCCGACGACGATGGCCGGGGTCTGCATGGTCCCTCACCTCACGTTCCTATCCATCGATCGTCACGCGGTACGCCGAGGCCGGTCAGAGCGGGAGGTCCCGCCCATCGCGGCCGGACGGCCCATCACCCGCGCGCCGGACGGGCGCCGCGGCCGAGCGCGCCGATCAAATCGATGGCGAGGCAGACGAACAGGGCGATGCCCCAGCCGTTCCAGGATCCCCACGACGCGACGTCCGGGGTGCCCTGGATCAACCAGACGATCAGCCAGATGACGGTCATTGGGGCACCTCCCTCTCACCCTCACTGTGCTGCTCGACCAGCGGGCTCGGCAGGGCCGTTGGACCCTGCCGGGCCAGGCACAACTCGGCGCATCGTGGAAGGAGACGTCGGACATCGCGGAGGTGGGACATGACACGGGACTCGATGGACGCCCGCGCCGGTGACATCGTGGTCGGCGTGGACGGATCGCCGTCGGCCAGGCAGGCCCTGCGCTGGGCGGCGCAGCAGGCCCGGCTCACCGGAGCCCGGCTGCAAGCGGTGACAGCCTGGCAGATACCGGCCTACTACGGCTGGGCGCCGGTGGACGCGTACGACGAGGATCTGGCCGGTGTCGCCGGCAAGGTGCTAACCGCGGCAGTGCAAGAAGTCCTCGGCGACGAACCCGCGGCCATTGAGGTGGCGGAGAGCGTCGTGGCCGGGCACCCGGCACAGGTGCTGACTGACGCGTCCACTCGCGCGGCGCTGCTGGTGGTGGGATCGCGTGGGCACGGCGCCTTCGCCGGAGCGCTGCTCGGTTCCGTCAGCCACCAGTGCGTCCAGCACGCGCATTGCCCGGTCGTGGTGGTACGCGGCAACCGTGAACAGGGCTTTGGACCCTGAACGGACTTGGTTGCGCGAGATGTGATGGAACCGAAGAGGCAGAAGGGAGGACTGGTATGAGTGGGCTGCTACCACGCCTGTTCGGCGACATGACGGACTGGCTGGAGGTCGACTTGCCGCGTCCGCTGCCGGCGATCCGTTTCGAGGACCGGATCACCGACAAGGAGTACGTGCTGCGTGCCGAGTTGCCGGGCCTGGACCCGGAGAAGGACGTGCAGATCACGGCTCTGCACGGGGTGCTGACCGTGAAAGCGGAACGGCGTGAGGAGAGCACCGGGCCGAGCCGCTCGGAGTTCCGGTACGGGATGTTGCACCGCTCGGTGCGGCTGCCGGCCGGCGCCGACGAGGCGGCCATCACCGCGGTCTACGACAAGGGGATCCTGGAGATCACCGTGCCGCTGACCGCGCCGGAGCCCGCCGGCCGGAACATCGCCGTCACCAAGAAATGATCCACCCGCCCACCGGCCGGCGCATCGCGCCGGCCGGTGTCAGCTTCGTCCCGGCTCTGCCGGGACGTTCGGCTCTGACCGCGACGGCTGCCCTAGCCAAGTCTGAGAGCATGACACAGAGGATGCGGGCGCCGTCCGAGATCAGGTGGCTGACGGCGTCTCGGCTGTCGGTGCTGGTGGCTGTCCTGGCGGGTGCGTCGTCGTTGATCGGACTCCTCGTCGACGGCGTGTACGTGGGTCCCGCATCGGTCGCCGAGATGCTACGTGGCTTCGATCTCGTGACGTTGGTGGTAGTAGCGCCCGTGCTGGCCTGGACACAGTCGCGGGGCCGGCGCGGTTCCGTGCTCGCACGGTTGCTGCAGCTCGGGATGTTGGCTTACCTGGTCTACACCTACGCGTACTACCTGTTCGGTGTCTCGTTCAACGACGTGTTCCTGCTGCATGTCGCCGTCTTCATGGCTGCTGTCCTGGCGCTGGCCGGGACCGTTCTGGCCGTCGGCATACCGTCCGCCGATGCTGTGGTCGCCCGGCGTACGCCGAGGCGTCTGGTCAGCGCGGTGCTGGGCTTGCTTGCAGTCGCCATGGGCGGGATGTGGGTGTTCTCCTCGCTGCGGTTCGCCGCTACCGGCGAGGTGCCGGCGGGAAGCATGCTGGTCGAACCGGATCTGCTGGTGCATCTGGGCATCGTGCTGGATCTCGTATTGCTGGTGCCGTTCTACGCCTTGGCGAGCGCGCTGTTGTGGAGGGGCACCGCCGCCGGCTTCGTCCTCGCCGCGGTGGCTCTGATCTCCGGGACGCTGCACCAGGTCAGCTACATGGTGGCCCTGTGGTTCCAGGCGGCCGCCAGCGTACCTGGCGCGGTTGCCTTCGATCCGGTGGAGCCGGTGATCGCCGCGCTCTTCCTCGTGCCGGCGGTACTGCTGCTGTGGGAAGTCAGGCGCCGATCGGAGCGCTGATCGGGCCGCTCGGTGTCGCAGGGTCCCGCGTGTGCGGGCCGTCCGGCCCTGTCCGGGCCGTGGCGGCGAGCAGACGCTGAGGTTATGGCTCAAACGATGACGGCACCGGCCGAGGTCGACGAACGCCAGCCTCCGACCGAGCTCTTCCGGCACTTGCGCTCCACGCCCAGCGGCCTGCGCTCGCGAGAGGCCGCGCGCCGGCTCACCGTGTACGGCCCCAACGAGCTGTCCCGCCGGCACGGGCGCCGCTGGCCGCGGCAGCTGCTCGCTCAGTTCACCCAGCCGCTGGCGGTCCTGCTCATGGTCGCCGCGGTACTGGCCTGGGCGGGGCACAGCCCGGCGCTGGCCGTGGCGGTGGTTGCGGTCATCCTGCTCAATGCCGCGTTCGCGTTCGTGCAGGAGCAGCAGGCCGAACGAGCGGTCGAGGCCCTCGCGGCTTACCTGCCGATGTCCGCGCGCGTCATGCGCGATGGGGTGCTCATCGAGGCGCCGGCCCGCGACCTGGTGCCCGGCGACGTCATCGAGGTCGCCGAGGGCGACCGGCTATGCGCCGATGCCAGGCTGGTGGACGGCACGGTGGCGGTGGACCTGTCCGCGCTGACCGGCGAATCCGTCCCGGTCACCCGTAGCGCTGACACCGAGCTGGTGCCGGGCCCGCTGCTGGAGGCGCGAGAGCTACTGTTCAGCGGCACCTCCTGCGTCGCCGGGCAGGCCCGGGCCGTGGTGACCCACACCGGTATGCACACCGAGATCGGCCGGATCGCCGCCCTGTCGCAACGCGGCCCGTCCCGCTCCAGCCCGCTGGAACGACAGGTCCGCAGAGCCACCTGGATCATCGCCGCCGTAGCGGTCGCCGCCGGGGCCGCGTTCCTGCCGATCGGTGTGCTCGCCGGGCTCGGCTGGACGGCGGCGATCACCTTCTCCATCGGCCTGATCGTGGCGAACGTCCCCGAAGGCCTGCTGCCTACGATCACCTTGGCACTGGCTGCCGGGGTCCGGCAGTTGGCCCGGGCCGGAGCGGTGGTCAAACGCCTGTCCGCCGTGGAGACCCTCGGTTCGACGACGGTGATCTGCACCGACAAGACCGGCACCTTGACCGAGAACCGGATGCATGTCACCCGGCTCTGGACAACCGAGGGAGAACACGAGGCGGACGACGGTAACGAGCCCGCCCGGGCACTGGCATTCGCAGCGGCCACGTGCACCACCGCGCACCTGACCGGTGACGGCGGCGTCCCGGCGGACAGCGGGGACCCGACCGAGCTGGCACTGCTGCGGCTCGCCACGCGGCTGGGAGTGCCGGTGCCGGCGGCCGAGCGCGACGCGGCCCGAACCGCGCTCTACGCCTTCGACCCCCGCACCAAGCGCATGTCGACCGTGAGTGGCCGCATGCTCTACACCAAAGGTGCGCCCGAGTCGGTGCTTCCGCTGTGCGTCAACCTGACCGAGCATGTGCGCGCGGCCGCCGAGGCAGCGATCGACCGGTACGCCGACACCGGTCTGCGCGTACTCGCTGTCGCCGAGCGGGTCGCCGACCCGCTGGTGCTGACTGCCAGCCGGGACGTCGCGGAGACCGGCCTCACCCTGCTCGGCCTTGTCGCGATGCTCGACCCGCCCCGCCTCGCGGTGCCCGATGCGGTGACCGCGGCGCACCGTGCCGGGATCCGCGTGCACGTCATCACCGGCGACTACGGGCCCACTGCGGCGCACATCGCGGCCGAGGTCGGTATTGGCGATGGGCACCAGCGCATCGTCACCGGCGAACAGCTCGACCGGATGGGCGACGCCGAACTGGACCGGCTGCTCGCCGAAAACGGGGAGATCGTCTTCGCCCGCTCTTCGCCGGAGGGCAAGCTGCGCATCTGCGAGGCGCTGCGTTCCGAGGGTCACATCGTCGCGATGACCGGCGACGGCGTCAACGACGCCCCCGCACTGCGCCGCGCCGACATCGGGATCGCGATGGGCCGCTCCGGCACCGATGTCGCCCGCGAGGCCGCGACCATGGTGCTCACCGACGACAACTTCGCCACGATCGTCCGGGCCGTCGAAGCCGGCCGGCGCGTCTACGACAACGTTCGCAAGTTCGTGCTCTACATCTTCGCGCACGCCGTGCCGGAGGTCGTACCTTTCCTGATCTTCGCGCTCTCGGGCGGCGCCGTCCCCCTGCCGCTGACCGTGCTGCAGATCCTCGCCATCGACTTGGGTACCGAGACGGTCCCGGCGCTGGCGCTGGGCCGCGAGCAGGCCGAGCCCGGGCTCATGAACCGTCCACCCCGCTCGCCGAAGGCGGGGGTCATCGACCGCCGGATGCTGTTGCGCGCTTGGGGACTGCTCGGCGTCACCTCCGCGGTGCTGGTCATGGGCGGCTTCTTCTGGGTGCTGTGGCGCGCCGGCTGGCAGCCGGGTGCGGAGCTGCCCGCGGCGGCGTACGCGAAAGCCACCACGATGACATTCGCCGGGATCGTGGCCTGCCAGATCGGCACTGCGTTCGCGGCGCGCACCGACCGCGCCTCATTGCGGTCCATCGGCGTGTTCAGCAATCGGCTGTTGCTCGGCGGCATCGCCTTCGAACTGGTCTTCGCCGCCGCCCTGATCTACCTGGCGCCTCTGCAGGCCGTCTTCGGCACGGCCCCTCTCGGCGTCGCTGAACTGGCGTTCCTGGTGCCGTTCCCGGTGCTGGTGTGGGGCGTCGACGAGATCTACCGCGCGCGGCTCCGCCGCCGCGGGACCACCACGATCGAGGAGGCACCATCATGCGAGTCCGCGACATCATGACCAGCCCGGTCCACGTCATCGCACAGGACGCGCCCGTGGAGAACGCGGCCGATCTCATGACCACCCACGAAGTGACCGCTCTACCCGTACTCGACACCGACGGTCTGCTGGTCGGCATGGTCAGCGACAGCGACCTGCTGTGGCACCGGGTTCCCGCCGGACCGGCAGCGGACCCACGCAGCCATCCCGGTACCGACCCGGTACACCGGCCCGGACTGGTCATGGAGGTCATGTCCGAGTATCCGCTGGTCACTACACCGGCCGCCGACGTGGCGGACGTGGCACAGGTGATGCTGGACCACGACGTACGTAGCCTGCCGGTACTGGAGAACCGTACCGTCATCGGCATCGTCAGCCGCCGCGACATCCTCAAAGCGATGGTTCGCGACGACTCGGTGCTCGCCGCCGACGTACAACAACGCCTGGACGAGTACGCCGGCCGCCGAGGCCTGTGGACTGCGACAGTCGACGCCGGGATCGTCACTGTCGCCGGCCAATTCCCGAACGAACAGCAGCGCCGGATCGCGGCGGCGCTGGCCCGCCGGGTCCCCGGTGTGGCAGCCGTCCGGCTGGACCCCGAGCCCGGGCCGAACGGCACTGTCACCGAGACTGTGGCGGTGGTGGCATAGAGGTAGAGGCGCCGGCGCGTCGCAGGCGTCCCCGGCATTCTCGGAGGTGCCGTCATGACTGACCTCAGCAGGTTCAGGGCGGAGACAGAGGCGCGCCGTGCCGCCGGCGAGGTGCGGCACCCCAACCGCTTCGGCGAAATGATGAACCGCTATCTCGGCGCGGCCGACTACCGTGACCCGTACGCTGTCGCGCCGAAACCGGCCCCGGAGACCCACCCGCAACCCACCTACACCGCCACCGGGGTCGTGCTGGTCGGCGTGGACGACAGCCCGATCAGCTGCGTCGCGGTCGATCACGCCGCGATCGAGGCCGAGCTGCACGGCTGGGCGCTGCACATCGTCAACGTCCGGCGCAGCGGGTCGGACGGGGCCGGGGCGGGGCTGCTGCGGCGGCTCACCGACCGCGTGCACGCCAGCTCCCCGACGGTGCCGGTGAGCAGCCGCCTCGTCGCCGGCGCCCATCCCGCTCAGGCGTTGATCGTAGAAGCCGGGGACGCCGGCCTGCTGGTGGTCGGCCACCGGCACGGCGCCACCACCACCGCGCTCGGCCGCAGCGTCGCCGACCGGGTCGGCCGGCACCATGCCGGGCCGGTCCTGGTGATCCGGATGCCCGGCTGGCCGGCCGGCCCCGAGTTCGGGACGCGACCGATCGTGGCCGCGGTCGACGGTTCCGCGCCGTCCCGGGCCGCCGTGGAGTTCGCCCTGGCCGAGGCCCTCACCCGTGGTTGCGACGTCGTGCTGCTGCACGTTGTCGGTGACCGGATGGACCTGGCTCGTCGTCTGGAGACCCGCGACGGAGTGCAGGTTCATCACCGGATCATCTCCGGCGACCCGGTGACCGCGCTGACCGAGGAGTCCGGCCGAGCCGCGGCCGTGGTTGTCGGCCGGTACGAGCATCCCGCGTTCTCGGGTTCGCTGCTGGGCTCGGCCGCGCACCTGTTGCCGCAACGGGCTCTCTGCCCGGTGTTCCTGGTCGGTTGACATGGGAGCCCTACTCGTCGTCGTTGCGGTTCTCCTGGTCATTCGACTGGTCGGCCTGGTGTTGCTGGTCCTGGCCGACCAGCCGCCCCGAACAGCACAACGCCCGGCCCGGCACGATGATCCCTGCCTGGCACCGTTGATGGCGCTCACGCCGCCGCCGGATCCCGAATACGATCTTCTCGATCAACTGTTGTCGGGAAGGATCCGGCGCGAGGAGTACCGGACCGCGATGGCGGCCCTGGCCGAGCGGGACGCCCACGCTCATCCGTTGCGGACACCGCCCGGGTGATCAGGAGTCTGAGAGATGCTCCCAGGCCGGCACGACCAATTGTCCAGGCGCTGGTCGCGCGGCCCCGGTGGTCACTCCTCGATTTCGATGACCTCGGTGGGCGTACGGCGCGGAGACGGGGGCACGTCCTCCGCCGACTCGACGTAGCCGAGCCGCACGATCAAATACGGTTCGCCGATGCCGGCCAGCAAGCGCGTCAGCAACTGCCGGGGCCACGCCACCTCGACCGCTTCACTGATGGGCGCGGTCGCCAGCCCTTCGACGGTGGCTTGCAGTAGCAGGGCGGACATGGCTTCACCGCCGCGGAGCAGGTCAACCGGCCGGTCTGTGGTGCCGAAGATGATGACGTAGGTGGCGCCCTCGTCGTGGTCGGCGCTGGCGAGCAGGCCGGCGGAGCCGCCGGGCAGGAAGTTGCGTACGGGTACGCGGCGCAAGCTCGGTTCGACCACGGTGCTCGGCGGCACGCCGTCCCCGGTCCAGGCCGGCCGGTGCGTCCAGGCGGTGAGCTCGGTGCGGTGCGCCGGGTCGAAGTAGTTGGCGTCGGCAGCCAGGTCGACCGAGATGGCCAGTTCGGGCACCCGATCGTCCGGCACGACGTGAAGATAGGCGCCTTCGGCTTCGACGAGCCGGCGGAGGCGGGTGAGCGTCTGCTCGGTCACGGGGCTCTCGCCGAAGGCACGGCGGTCAGTGCGGCGCCGGCTGATAGCAGCGGCGAGATTCTGGGCGAGCGGGTCCGGTTCGCCGGCGCCGGCGACGCTGATCCGTGCAAGCAGGTCCGGTCGCCGCTCCTCGGGGAAACGCTGCACCACGCTGTGCCATCCGGCGGCCGCCAGGGTGATACGGGCGTGGTGCAGGACGCCGCCGCAGCTGAGCAGCAGCAGACGGCCTTCGGCGTCAGTAACTCCTAACCGGCGGCCGGGATCGGAGGCCAGTTCGAGCACTTCGCCGGTGAGGCGCCACTTCCAGGGTTGGGTGTTGAAGACTGACGGAGCTCGCAGGGATGCCCGGGCGGCCGACTCCAGGGCTTCTCGGGCCTCGGCGCGGGGCAGGTTGTTCGCCGGCTTGTCCATCCGTAACACCTCCGCCAGTCGTGGGTGCCTTCACGGTCGCAGGCCTTGGCGGGTATTCGTCAGGGCCGAAAGACCCCAGGCGAACGCGTCCTCGAAAGCGCTCCACGGCTCGGCCCGCACTGCCAGCTGACAGATTTGGTCACCGGCGCCCGTGCGGCGAGCAGCTTTCGCGGATCAGCTGGGCCGGGTTATGCGGGTCCGGCACCGGCGTTGCGGCGGAACTCGACGAAGGCCAGGTACTTCTCCGCCCGCTCCCGGGAGTTGTTCTCCGATCGGCGCAGGGCCTGCGCGGCCGTTGACAACCGCCACCGCCACAGGGCCGTCTTCTCAAGCTGGCGTGCTGTCATTCGCCGGTAGCGTGGGTCGTGGGCGGCTGCCAGCGCCACCACCCGCCGGTTCTCCAGGGCCAGGCCGCTCTGCCACCGTCGCCGGGAGTTCTCGGCTTTCTCCAGGCAGGACAGCGCTCTTTCGTTCCACAGCACATCGCAGTGCCGATAGCCGGAAGGTATCCGCAGCGGCCAGTACTCGGGATCAGCGTGCGCCGGCGAGATCAGCAGACCGGCGCAGGGCACGACGCCGTCCGAGCCGGCCAACGGACAGGATCCCGCCGAGGTCGGGCCGCGGCAGACCCGTAGCAGCTCGCCAGTGGCGGGGTGCAAGATTCGAATGCCGTCGTTGGCCTTCACGTCAATCTCCTTGTGCGGTCTGAGTCCTCTCTAAGGGCGCCTACCAGAGCGACCGCCTGTACGGCGAAACCGGCGATGCTGCCCACGATGCACACGGCGAGAAAAACGCGTGTCGCCAGGGGCCAGTCGAACGAGGTACCACCGAAGTCGAAGGGAAACACCTGCCACATCCGGATGAGTGAGAGCGTCCCGATGGCGGTGGTGGTCATGCTGCCGAGCGCGACCAGCCACTGCGGGTCGTGGACGAGTTGTGCCAGGCTCACGATCACACCAGCCAGCAGCGAGGCGTTGACCAGAGGTATCACGTCGGTTGTCTGTTCGGTGAGGAACGGCGCCGCGTCCCAGCCCGGCCAAACGTTGACTAGATAGAGAGCGACGATGTTGATCGCGGCGGAGACGCCGTAACCCACTCGGCGGGAAGCCGTTGAGGGCCGGCGTCTCGCGGTGTCAGCAGTCATGACGATTCCCCCTCCGGGGTGCCGACAGTCTTCGATGTCTATCTTCAGTCTGTGTAATCCTTCGTCCCTCGGGCAGAGGCGAAAGGCCTGGAGCCGGCCGCGCCCCTGCAAGACAGGTCCTTCTGCCTGATGGTGGCGGCCGACGTCGGGAAACGATGGATATGAGGCCAAGACCTGGCCTGCTGCAAGCGGCTCGTGCGGGAGCGCGCCATGTCCTCCTGGGACATCAGTGACAACGGATCCGAGCAGGCCCTGCGGGTGACCGGTCACCGTAGGGGCGACGGCACGTTGCGGATCCGGGTGAGTGGTGATCTCGACGTGTTCCACGTGCCCGCATTGCGCCGGCGGCTCGCGGCCCTGCTCGTGGTTCCGGCTCCGTGTTTGGAGCTTGATCTGGCCGAGGTGGGCTTTTGCGATGCTGCCGGAGGGCGGGAACTGCTTCTGCTGCGGCTTCGTGGCCAGGAACAGGACTTCCCGGTGGTGTTGGTGGCCGTCAGCGCGGCGGTGCGTCTGGTGCTTCAGCTTCTCGGTGCCAACGACTGGATGCGCGGTGACAACCGTTAGGACGGCCGCTGCCGGTCAGCGTCCGGCGTCTGCCGGGAATCGGTCCGGGCCGTACGCGGCCATCTCCTCGTACAGCCGCCACCGCTGATCGACCGCCTCCTGCGCGAGCCCGGCCAGCCGGGCCGCCTCCGCCGGGTCGGTGTCGTGCAACTGCCGGAACCGCAGCTCCCGATCGGTGAAGTCGCTCAGCGGCAGGCGTGGCCGTGGCGAATCGAGTAGGAAGGGGTTGGCACCGGCGGCCCGCAGCACCGGGTCGTAGCGGATCAGCGGCCAGTATCCGGTGGCCACCGCCCGGTGTTGCTGGGTCAGGCCGTCGCGCATGTCGATGCCGTGGGCGATGCAGTGCGCGTAGGCGATGACCAGCGACGGCCCGTCGTACGCCTCGGCCTCCCGCAGTGCCTGCAACGTCTGCTGCGGGTCGGCACCCATCGCTACCCGGGCCACATAGACGTTGCCGTACGCGATGGCCTGCAGCGCGAGGTCCTTCTTTGGGGTGGTCTTGCCGCCGGCGGCGAACCGGGCAACCGCCGACAGCGGGGTGGCCTTGGACATCTGCCCACCGGTGTTGGAGTACACCTCGGTGTCGAGGACCAGCACGTTCACGTTGCGCCCGGAGGCGAGCACGTGGTCGAGCCCGGCCGCCCCGATGTCGTACGCCCAGCCGTCGCCACCGACGATCCAGACGCTGCGGCGTACCAGTTGATCCAGGACGCTGCGCAGGTCCGCGACAGCCGGGTCGTCGGCGGGCAGCGCTGTCAGGCGCCGATTGAGCTCCGTGAGCCGGTCGCGCTGGGCGGCGAACTCGGATTCGCGGCGTTGCGGCGCGTCCAGGATCGCGTCCACCAGGTCCGGTCCGAGCCGGTCGTGCAGCTCCCGCAGCCGGCTGCAGGCGAGGTCGCGGTGCAGGTCGGCGGTGAGCCGGAAACCGAGCCCGAACTCGGCGTCGTCCTCGAACAGCGAATTGGACCAGGCCGGGCCGCGGCCCTGCGCGTTGCGGGTCCAGGGGGTGGTGGGGAGGTTGCCGCCGTAGATGGACGAGCAGCCCGTGGCGTTGGCGACCATCAGCCGGTCGCCGAACAGTTGAGACAGCACTTTGAGGTAGGGCGTCTCCCCGCAGCCGGTGCAGGCCAGGGAGAACTCGAACAGCGGCTGGAGGAACTGGGTGCCGCGGACGGTGCCGAAGTCGACGCGGGAGCGGTCGGCGTACGGAAGTGTCTCGAAGAATGCGATGTGCGTCCGCCCGGCGTCCAGTTGTGGCTTCCGTGGTGCCAGGTTGATGGCCTTGCGCTCGGGCGTCCCGATCGGGCAGGCCTCGACGCAGAGCCCGCAGCCGGTGCAGTCCTCCAGGTAGACCTGGAGGCTGAACCGGCTGTCCGGCAGACCGCGGGCGTTCAGCGGTGCGGACGGGAACCCGTCCGGTGCGCCGGCCAGTTCTTTCAGGTCGAGGAGTTTGGACCGGATGACGCTGTGCGGGCAGACGAACGCGCAGGTGCCGCACTGGATGCAGGTCTGCGGGTCCCAGGTGGCGACGAGTTCGGCTATGTTGCGCTTCTCGTAGGCCGTGGTGCCGCCCGGGTAGGTGCCGTCGACCGGAAGCGCGCTGACCGGCAGCCGATCGCCGCGGCCGGCCATCATCACGGCGGTGACGTCACGGACGAACGGCGGTGCGTCGGCCGGCACCACGGGCGGCGGTCGGCGGGTAGTGGTCACCTGCGCGGGCGGTGTGATCCGGTGCAGTGCCCGGAGGGTCGCGTCGACGGCGGCGTGGTTGCGGGCGACGACGTCGGGACCGCGTTTGGCGTACGTCTTGGTGATGGCCTGCTTGACGCGCGCGACGGCCTCCCCGCGGGGCAGCACGCCGGAGATTGCGAAGAAACAGGTCTGCAGGATGGTGTTGGTGCGGCCGGGCAGGCCCGCGTCGGCGGCGATGCGGTCCGCATCGATCGCGAAGACGGTCAGGCCCTTCGCCAGGATCTGTTCCTGCACCGGGCGGGACAGGTCCTGCCACACCTGGTCCGGTGGGCTGTTGAGCAGCAGGATTCCGCCCTGAGCGGCCCGGTCGAGCACGTCCACCCGGTCGAGCAGACCGATGTGGTGGCAGGCGACGAAGCCGGCCTGGGAGATCAAGTACGGGGCATGGATCGGTTTCGGACCGAACCTCAAGTGGGAGACGGTGAGACCGCCGGACTTCTTGGAGTCATAGACGAAATAGCCCTGGGCGTGGATCTTCGGGTCGACGGCAAGGATCTTGATGGTGTTCTTGTTGGCGCCGACGGTGCCGTCCGCGCCCAGTCCGAAGAAGACGGCCCGGGTGGTGCCCGGTGCTTCGATGTCGAGGTCGGTCCAGGGCAGGCTGGTGCCGGTGACGTCGTCGATGATGCCGACGGTGAACCGCGGCCGCGGCTGTGTGCCGGCCAGCTCGGCCAGGACGGCGGCGACCATGCCAGGAGTGAACTCCTTGGAGCCGAGCCCGTAGCGGCCGCCGATCACGGAGGGCATCGGCCGGTCCCTTCCTGCCAGGGCCGCCACGACATCCAGGTAGAGCGGCTCGCCGGCCGAGCCGGGCTCCTTGGTCCGGTCCAGCACGGCGATCCGGGCGGCGGAGTCCGGCAGGGCGGCCAGGAATTCGGCGGCCGGGAACGGCCGGTACAGCCGCACCTGCAGGACACCGACCCGTTCGCCCTGCGCGGCCAGGTGTGCGACCGTCTGCTGGGCTGTCTCGGCACCCGAGCCCATCAGCACCAGGACGCGTTCGGCGTCCGGGGCGCCGTGGTACTCGACGACGCGGTAGTGGCGTCCGGTCCGGACGGCGAGTTGATCCATCGCGTCCTGCACGACGGCGGGCACCCGGGCATGGAAGGGGTTGACCGTTTCGCGGCTCTGGAAGTAGACGTCCGGGTTCTGGGCGGTGCCGCGGATCACCGGGCGTTCCGGGGACAGTGACCGGGCCCGGTGGTCCCGGACCAGTCCGGCCGGGACCAGTGCCCGCAGGTCATCGTCGGTCAGGGTTTCGATGGTGTTGAGTTCGTGCGAGGTGCGGAATCCGTCGAAGAAATGCACGAACGGCACCCGGGTGCGCAGTGACGCGGCCTGGGCCACCAGGGCCAGATCGTGGGCCTCCTGTACGGAGGCGGAGGCCAGCATGGCGAATCCGGTGGCGCGGACCGCCATCACGTCGGAGTGGTCGCCGAAGATGGACAGGCCCTGGGTGGCCAGCGAGCGGGCGGCTACATGCAGCACTGCGGGCGTCAGCTCCCCGGCGATCTTGTACATGTTCGGGATCATCAGCAGCAGCCCTTGCGACGCGGTGAACGTCGTGGTCAGCGCGCCGCTCTGCAGCGCGCCATGCAATGCCCCGGCGGCACCGCCCTCGCTCTGCATCTCCACCACGGTCGGCACCGACCCCCAGACGTTGGGACGTTCCGCTACAGACCACTGATCGGCAATTTCGGCCATCGGCGACGAGGGGGTGATCGGGTAGATGCAGCAGATCTCATTCAGCCGGTACGCGACCAACGCAGCGGCCTCGTTGCCGTCCACCATCGCGCGACTCATCGCGGCACCTCCGGGAACATCTCGATCGCGTGCACCGGGCACTGGGTGAAGCAAGTGCCGCAGCCGGTGCACCGGTCGTAGTCGAACCGGTACCGGTTGCCCGGCCCGAGCTTGATCACCGCGTCCTCCGGGCAAGCGCCGAGGCAGCCGTCGCACTCGAAGCAGTTGCCGCAGGACAGGCACCGGCCGGCCTCGAACCGGGCGGCGCTCTCGTCGAGTCCGGCGACGACCTCGGCGAAGTCGGTGACGCGTGCGGCCGACTCACGCTCGGCCTGCTCGCGGCGTCCGGTGTCGCCGAAGTACCAGGGATGCAGCATGTCGAACTCCGCCACCGGATGCTTGGGCGGCGTCCGCGCCGGCAGGCCGTGCAGGTAGGCGTTGATGTGGCGGGCCGCCTTGCGACCGTGCCCGACACCGACGGTCACCGTACGTTCCGCGGGCACCATGTCGCCGCCGGCGAACACGCCGGGGCAGCCGGTCATGAACGTCGGCGACACCACGACCGTGCCATCCGGGCCGAACTCCACACCAGGCACGCCTTGCAGGAACGCCGTGTCGGCACGCTGCCCGAGCGCGAGAACCAGGGTGTCGGCGGCGAGGGTCTCGGTGTGCCCGGTGGGCACCGGCCGTCCGGTCTCGTCGAGCTCCATCACCTCGACGGTCAGTTCCGGGCCGTCGAACGCCTGGATGGTCCGCAACCAGTTGATTTTCACGCCTTCGCGTTCGGCGTCGTCGGCCTCCTCGGCGTGCGCCGGCATCTGTGCCCGGGTCCGCCGGTAGACGATCACCGCCTCCGTCGCGCCGAGTCGGCGGGCGACCCGGGCCGCGTCCATCGCGGTGTTGCCACCGCCGTAGACGGCCACCCGCCGGCCGATCGCCGGGCGCTCGCCGGCCGCGACGCTGCGCAGCAGCGTGACGGCGTCCACGATCCGGCCCGCCTCGCGGGCGGGAATATCGACCCGCTTGGACAGGTGGGCACCGACGGCCACGAAGACCGCGTCGAAGCCACCCGCACGGCGCTCGTCCTCCAGGTCGTGTACCTGGTGGCCGGTCCGGAAGACGACGCCGAGTGCGGCGATCCGGGCGATCTCCGCGCCCAGCACCTCGCGGGGCAGCCGGTAGGCGGGGATGCCGTAGCGCATCATGCCGCCGGGCTCGTCACCCGCGTCGTAGATCTTCACTTGGTGGCCGAGCCGGGCGAGATGGTAGGCGGCCGACAACCCGGATGGGCCGGCGCCGATCACCAGAACCCGCCGGCCGGTCGGCGCGGGCGGCGGGTCGAACATCCAGCGACGCTCCAGCGCCAGGTCGCCCAGGAACCGCTCGACGCCGTGGATGGAGATCGGGCTGTCCAGGTGGGCACGGTTACACGCCGACTCGCACGGGTGATAGCAGACCCGGCCGTGCACTGCCGGCAGTGGATTGTCGGCGGTGAGCACCCGCCAGGCCTGCTCGTACTCGCCCGCCTGGGCGAGAGCGAGCCAGGCCTGAATGTTCTCCCCGGCCGGGCAGCCGGCGTTGCACGGCGGCAGCAGGTCGACGTACACCGGCCGCCGTTGCCGGACCGGGCCGCCGCGGGCCTCGTCGTGCAGCAGGTCGGGCAGTGGCGTCATGTCGCGCCGTACCGGGTTCATGTCTGCCTCCGGGGTCGACGGCGTACCGAACCGTTCGGGATCAGATCTCGCGGTGGACCACCGCGACAGTGCATGCGGAGTGCCGCAGCAAATGCTGGCTGACCGAGCCGAGCAGCAGGCCGCTGAACGCGCCGTGCCCTCGGCTGCCGACCACCAGCAGTTGCGCGCCGGTGCTGGCACGGGTGAGGACGGCCGCCGGGTGCGCCACCGTCGCCTCGGCTTCGACGACGAGATCGGGGTACTCGTCGCGGATGACGGTGACCAGCGTGTCGAACGGCTCGCGTTCATGGTCGGTGACCTTGTTGGTGACCATCGGGGTCTCCTCCCAGAGCCCGGTCACCGGCGGCCAGGCGCGGATCACCCGCAGCGGCACCTTACGTTCGGCCGCCTGGGCAGCGGCGAAGGCGAGCACCGGCGAGGCCATAGCGGAGCCGTCGACGCCGGCCACCACGGGGGCGTCCGCGGCCGCCTCGCCGCGGACGACGACGACCGGGCAGTGCGCGTGGGCGGTGACCGCGGAGCTGACCGAACCGAGTAGCCCGCCGACGGCGCTGTGTCCCCGCGCGCCGAGAACGATCAACTGGGCCTGCTTGGACAGGTCAATCAGCGCCGGCGCGGCGTGGGCGCGTATGACCGTCGAGGTCACGTCGACGAGGGGTTGGATCTTTTTCGCCCGGGCGACCGCGTGCTCCAGCGTGCCGTTGATGACGTCGACTACGTAGCTTTCCGGTCGCAGGGCCGGAGACGGGACCATGCTCGCCGCGGGGGCGAGGACCGGCCATTCGTCGGCGTAGATGATGTGGACGGGTGCTGCGGTGCGGGCCGCCTCGTCCAGTGCCCAGTCGAGGGCGGCATGGGAGTAGGACGACCCGTCATATCCGACGATGATTTTTCTGTGCACGGTACGGACCTCCTCTCGGGCGCCGTGCACCGCGCGGGGAGCGCGGTGACGGGTCCGACCGTTCTTCCTCAATCAAAGGCTCATCGATGCCTGCCGGGCAGGGTGAAAGGTCCCGGCCGCAGCGGCCGGACGGCCCCACCTCAGTGCCGGCGGCGCGTGAGCCGCAGGATTGCACCGGGCAGGGCGGCGACCGCGCAACACGCCAAGATCGTCGTGACGGTCAGCGGCTCTGTGCCCAGCAGTGCCCGCAAAGGAGCGACCAGGACGCCGGCGACTTGCAGGAGCACGCAGACAGCCACCGCGGCGAGCAGCGCATGGTTTCGGGGTGTCCCCGGGGCGGCTTTCGCGCGGACGGCGAGGGCGACGCCGAGTTGGCTGAGGCCGAGCACCAGGAACATCACCGACTGCCACGGCAGACCGGACCGGCCGGCCACGACGCCGGCGGCCAGGGTCACCACCGCCAGCAGCCCGGCTCCGGCCAGGATGTCGCGCAGCAGGCCGGCGCCGAGGACCGATTCCTGCGGAGACCGCGGCGCCCGGCGCAGCACGTCCGCCTCGGCGGGTTCGGCGCCGAGGGCGACGCCCGGTACCCCGTGGGTGAGCAGATTGATCCAGAGCAGCTGGGCCGGCAGCAGCGCCAGCGGCATGCCCAGCAGCGGACCGGCCAGCATCACCAACAGTTCAGCCACACCGCCGGAGAGCGCGTATCGCAGGAAGCGGCGGATGTTGTCGTAGATGCGCCGGCCTTCGCCGATGGCGTCCGCCACGGTGCCGAGGTTGTCGTCGACCAGCACCAGCTCGGCGGCCTGCCGGGCGACCTCGGTGCCGCTGCCCATGGCGACACCGATGTCGGCGCGGCGCAGCGCGGGCGCGTCGTTGACGCCGTCGCCGGTCATCGCCACGACCTCGCCGCGTTGCTGCAGGGCGGCGATGATGTCCAGCTTCTGCTCCGGCTGGGTGCGCGCGTACACCCGGGCGTGCTCGATGTCGGTGGCGGTCAGCGGGCCGTCGTCGCCGCGGGCGACGACGTCGCCCGGGCCGAGGATGCCGAGCCGGCGTCCGATCGCGGTCGCGGTCCCCGGGTGATCACCCGTGATCAACAGCAGGCGTACGCCGGAGCGCTCGAACGCTGCGGCGGTGTCGCGGGCGGTGGCTCGCAGCGGGTCGCCGATCCCGACCAGCCCGGTCGTACGCAGCGGGGGCGGCTCGGTCGGGTCGGGCTGTTCGGTGACAGTCGTGGTGGCAAGCGCCAGCACGCGCAGCCCGTCGGCGGCCAGTTCCGCCGCGGCGTCGAGCAGGGCAGCGTCTGCGGTGGGATCGAGCAGGTTCTCCGGTGCGCCCTTGCACACCACGAGGTACGCGCCGGACGGGAGCCGGTGCACGGTGGTCACTAGGGCACCATCCTTTCGACGAGATCTTGGTTGTAAGGTCTCGCCGGAACTCGGCGAGGATCGGGAGATGGCCTGTGGTGGTCGCC
>NZ_JBEZZB010000085.1:21782-43145 GCF_040638955.1 Actinoplanes sp. NPDC024001 | reverse complement strand
GGCCCCCCGCCGGGCGCCCCCCCCCCCGGCGGCCGGCCGCCGACGGCCGGCAGGGTCACGGCGGAGTCGATCATTGCTGGTCGATGACTTGTAGCGGTCAGTGATGGCAGTATTACCGGATGCAAATCTTGTTCGCTCACAGCACCGTCGGGTCGCACGTGGCCACTGTGCACCGAGACGACGGCGTGGTGCTCCAGCTGCCCGGCAACGACCGCAGCCACCGCGTTCCGCACGAGCTCGCCTGCTTCGCCACCGAGCGCTGCCTGCGGATGCCCGACGGGGTTTTCGGATCCATCGCGGCCGGTGGGGTCTTCCCACAGATGCGCCTGCTCAGCGGCAAACCGCGCTATGACGCCGCGGCCCGCAGCAAGCGGCTCCTGGAGGCCAACAAGCGCGCCCTCGGCCTGGCCGAGCTGATCGCCGGTGTGGTGCACCGCGCGGTCGAGGAGGGCGACACCGGCAAGGTCCCGGCCCTGGCCCGCGAGGCCTGGGCGCTGCTCGACTCCGGCGCGTTCCCGTGGAGCGACGAGCAGGTCAACGAGGCGGTGCGGGACCTGCTGGAGCTGGCCGAGGAGTGGGACGAGCAGGGCACGGTCCGGGTCACCTGGCCGGAGCAGCTGGTCGCCGCGGTGCCCGCGCCGCGGGAGGCCAAGAAGGGCCGGCGCCGGGCCGAGCGGCGGCACTGACGCCCGGCCCCGCACCGGTCACCTGAAGTAAGAGACGGTGACGTTCGGATCGGCCGCGTCGCCGGTGCGGTAGACGTACCGTTTGGCCGCGATGTCCCCGGTCTGCGCCAGCAGCCACCGGGCCGACCAGCGGGCGATCGTCTCGACGCCGACGGCCTGGCACAGGGTCTGCGCCGAGGCGTCCGGCAGGGCGCCCGCCGGGTTCTGCCCGTTGGTGATGCCGTAATGGTTGGCGCCCGCGACCTCGATGAACGCCTTCGGCGTGCCCGCGGTGAGCTGATAGGTGGCCCGCCCCTCAGCCGGGGTGGCGACACCGTCCGCGCTGCCCTGCACATACCCGGCCGGCACCGCGTTGGCCACCGGCAGGACGACGTCCGTGCCGAACTGCACGTTGTTGCCGCCGTAGGTGACGACCGCCTCCAGTTCGCCCGGGGCCGTGGTGGCGACAGGGCAGAACGGGATCCCGCAGAGTCCGGTGCTGAGGCTGAGCGCGGCCGCTGCGCCGAACGAGTGCCCCGCCACGACCAGGGTGTTCTCGTCGATGCGCCGGTAGAGCGGCGAGGACCGGTCGTCGTCCTCGGCCTCGGCCCAGTCGACGGTCCAGCCGGCCTGCGCGCCCTCGGGATAGAGGCCGCTCACGCCGAACAGGGCACGGGTGTGGTTGGGGACGGCGACCACGAAGCCGTACGAGGCGAGCTTCGCCGCGAACGCCGAGTAGTGCGCCTTGTCGACGTTCGCGCCCTGCAGCAGGAGCGCCACCGGCAGCCGGGTTCCGGAGGCCGGGTAGTACACGTCGGCGCTGTCGCCGTTGATCGTCGTCGGGTAACTCGCGACCGCCGGGGTGGCGGCACGGGCGGGAGCCGGCGCGGCAACCGTCACGGCGAGGACGGCGGCCGAGATCACCGCGACCCGCCGTTTCCAAGAACGGAACGATGTCACATTCATGGATACGGACTATGGTCATCGATGGATGCGCCGTCAAGTGCCGGTCAGCGCAGGCGCCGCGCCAGGACCTGCCCGGGCCACGGGTCGGCCGGCTGCGCCATGGTGAACCGCTGCGTCGCCGTGAAGCCCTGGCTCTCGCGGAGCAGTTCGGCGCCGGCGTCGACGGCGACCGCGCGGGCATGGTCGAGCAGGCGCGCCCCGATGCCCTCGCCGTTGTGATCCCGATCGGTCACGAGCAGCACGATGTACCGCTCCGGCCCCGGGTCGCTCGCCACGTACGCCGGCGGGTTGCCGAAGCTGAGCGCGCCCACCACGCGCCCGCCGCGCACCGCTAGGTCACGCCGCCATTCGGCCCGTTCGGCCGCCTGCGGCCACCGGCGGGCTGATCCACGGTGGGCCGAACGGCGGAGCACCGGATCACCGCGGGCCACCGGTCCCGGATTGGTCGTCGCGCCGGCGACGGCGGCCGGTCAGGGTGGGGACGTGGTCACCGTGTCATCGATCCTCGCCGTCTCCGCCGTCGCCCTGGGCATGGTCCTCACCCCCGGGCCGAACATGATGTACCTGGTGTCGCGCAGCATCACGCAGGGCCCGCGCGCCGGCATCGTCTCGCTCGCCGGGGTGGCGCTCGGCTTCCTGGTCTACCTCACCGCGACCAACCTCGGGCTCTCCGTCGTGTTCGTCGCGGTGCCCGAGCTGTACACGGCGATCAAGCTGGCCGGGGCCGGCTACCTGGCGTGGCTGGCGTTCAAGACGCTGCGGCCCGGCGGCGCCTCGGTCTTCGAGCCGCAGCCGCTGGAGGCCGACTCGGCCGGGCGGCTGTTCACCATGGGCCTGGTCACCAACCTGCTGAACCCGAAGGCGGCGGTCATGTACCTGTCGCTGATCCCGCAGTTCGTCGAGCCGGCCGCCGGTCACGTGATGGCGCAGGGTTTCCTGCTCGGCGGGGTGCAGCTGCTGGTCAGCATGACGGTGAACCTGACGATCGTGCTCGCGGCCGGCACCATCGCGGTGTTCCTGGCCCGGCGGCCCGGCTGGTTGCGGGTGCAGCGCTACCTGATGGGCACGATGCTCGGTGTCATCGCGGTCAAGCTCGCCACCGACCGGACCCGTCCGGCATTATCTCCGTCATGATCAACAGCGTGGTGCGCCGGGACCTGACCGGCACGGTCGCGGTTGCCGGCCTCTCGGTCGCCGCGTACGCCGTGTGGCTCGGCGGCGCGCTCCCCGGCAGCCCCGCGGCGGGATCCTCCGAGCCGTATCCGGCCTGGCAGGTCGCCGGCGCCGCGGTGACCCTGATCGCGGTGCTGGTGGCCGCGATCCGGCTCGGGGTCCGGCCGATCCCGGCCGCCGCCGCCCTGACCGTCGCGTTCACCGCGGCCTGGACCGTGCCGGCCGCGGCCTCCGACGACACCGGCCTCTACGCGATCGGCGCGATCCTGCTCCTCGTCGGCCTGACCGCGGCCACCGCGGTGGTCGCCACCGTCGCGGCCGCGTGGAACAGCCGCCGCTCAGCGGCGCGCTGACGCCACCCAGCCGAGCAACGCCTGCGCCACCGGGACCGCCAGCACCGCGGCCAGCATCGCGCCCTGCGGGCGCAGGCCCAGGTGGAGCAGCATCATCAGGCCGCTGAGCGCCAGCAGGCTCAGCCACGCGCCCCGGTCGTCCGGCCGGCGCCACAGTTTCGCGCCGCACGGCACGCAGACCAGGGCGAGCGCCGCGAGCCCGCCGAGCACGGCCGGCGCGTGCCCGGTGTGACTGCCGGCGAGCGCCAGGTGCAGCACGATGCCACCGGCGCCCAGCGCCGCCGCGATCCGGCCCGGCGCCACCCGGCCGGCGGTCCGGTCACGGGCTGCCGGACCGGGCTCCACGGATGTCACCGGCGGCCCTCCCGTCGAATGTGGTCGGTCGGTGAGTCTGCCAGTGATCACTGATATCAGTCATCACTGAGATCTGGATCACAATCGGCAACCTATCCGGCCCCAGCAGACACTCTTAGAGAGGAACACGGACGCGCCGGCGGTCTTGTCCCCAGCAAACCGTCCGGCGCCGAAGGGCCCCACCCGCATTCCCCTCCGCCAAGGGGACGCGGGCGGGGCCCTTCTCACTGGCAGCGATTACCGTCGATGACCTGCGACAACGCGCGATGCGGCGGGGTCAAGATGTCGTCGGCCGGTTCCCTGGCGTACGCCTCTCCTCCATCAAGCACTTTCATGATCCACCAGCGCGCACCGGTTGCAGTGCCGCTTAAGGAGGAACGAAAGTGCGCACCCTGTCTCGCTCGGCCGCCATCACCCTGGCGGCCGCGACGATGGTCTCCCTCACCGCCTGCTCCCCGCCGGAGACGGAGCCGGCGTCCGCCTCGGGCAGCGCGGCCACCGCCACCAGCGCCGCCGACCTGGGTGGCATGGACGCCCTGATCGCCGAGGCGAAGAAGGAGGGCCGGCTCAACGTGATCGCCCTGCCACCGAACTGGGCGAACTACGGCGAGATCATCAAGACCTTCGGCGACAAGTACGGCATCAAGGTCACCTCGGCGCAGCCGGACGGCTCCAGCCAGGACGAGATCAACGCGGCCAACCAGCTCAAGGGCCAGGACACCGCGCCCGACGTGTTCGACCTGGGCGGTGCGGTGGCCGCCGCCAACGTGGCGATGTTCGCGCCGTACAAGACCGCGACGTTCGACCAGATCCCGGCCGACCTCAAGGACGCGAACGGCGCCTGGGTGAACGACTACGGCGGCTACATGTCGATCGGCTACGACAGCGCCAAGGTGCCCGCCCCCACCAGTGTGGACGACCTGCTGAAGCCGGAGTTCAAGGGCAAGGTGGCGCTCAACGGAGACCCGACCCAGGCCGGCGCGGCCTTCGGCGGCGTGCAGATGGTGGCCGTGGCCAAGGGCGGCTCGCCGGAGAACGTGCAGCCCGGCGTGGACTTCTTCGGCCAACTGAAGAAGGCCGGCAACTTCCTGCCGGTGGACCCGACCCCGGCCACCATCGCGTCCGGCCAGACCCCGGTCGTCCTCGACTGGGACTACCTGAACACCGCCGAGGCGACCAAGGTCAGCACCTGGAAGACGTTCGTCCCGTCGAACGCGGTGCTCGGCTCGTACTACGTGCAGGCGATCAACAAGGATGCCCCGCACCCGGCCGCCGCGCGGCTCTGGCAGGAGTTCCTCTACTCCGACGAGGGCCAGAACCTGTGGCTCAAGGGCGGGGCCCGCCCGGTGCGCGCGGACGCCATGCAGAAGGCCGGCACCATCGACACGACCGCGTTCGCGGCCCTGCCGAAGGCGGACGGCACGCCGGTCATCCCCGCCGAGGCGCAGAACGCCAAGGCCAAGGAGTACCTCGCCGCGAACTGGGCGAAGGCCATTGGCTGAGGTCGCCGCGGCGGCTCCGCAGCGCGTGGCCCGGCGGCCACGCCTGCGGGGCGCCGCGCTTCTCGGCACCGTCCCGTTCCTCGCCTACGTGACGATCTTCCTGATCATCCCGACGCTGGTCGTGGTGATCGGGGCGTTCGCCGCCGACGCCGGCGGATTCACCCTGGCCAACGTGCGCTCGCTGGGCGACGAGCACATCGTCGCGGCCTTCGGCCGCTCCCTCACCCTCTCCGCGGCCAGCGCGCTGATCGGCGCGGTCTTCGGAGCACTGCTGGCGTACGCGCTGGTCACGGCGAAGACCGGCGGCCTGCTGCGGCGTGTGGTCACCGCGGCGTGCGGGGTGCTCGCCCAGTTCGGCGGGGTGACGCTCGCCTTCGCCTTCCTGGCGACGATCGGCCTCTCCGGCTTCCTGACGCGGTGGCTCACCGAGCACGGCTTCGATCCGTACGCGAACGGCGTCTGGCTCTTCGAACTGCCGGGGCTGACGCTGGTCTACACGTACTTCCAGATCCCGCTCATGGTGATCGTGTTCCTGCCGGCGCTGGACGGGATCCGCCCGCAGTGGCGGGAGGCGACCGAGAGCCTGGGCGGCACCACCGGGCAGTACTGGACCCGGGTGGCCGGGCCGCTGCTGGCGCCGGCATTCCTCGGGGCCACGCTGCTGCTGTTCGCGAACGCCTTCTCGGCGTACGCCACCGCTGCCGCCCTGGTCAGCCAGGGCAGCCCGATCGTGCCGCTGCAGATCCGCGGCGCCCTGACCAGCGAGGTCGTGCTCGGCCAGGCGAATCTCGGCAAGGCCATGGCGCTCGGCATGGTCGTGGTGGTCGCGGTCGTGATGACCCTCTACTCCCTGCTGCAGCGAAGGACCGCCCGATGGCTGGGGTAGCCGTACGCCGAGCCCGCCGGCAGCGGGCCCTGCGCTGGAGCGTGCTGCTCCTGCTCGGCGCCTTCTTCCTGTTCCCGCTGATCGCGATGGTCGAGTTCAGCACCCGGGACGCGGCGACCTGGCCGCTGCTGGTGAACTGGCCGCGGCTGAGCGAGACCTATCCGGACCTGGCGGCCGGGATCGTCGCCTCGCTCGGGCAGGCCGCCCTGACCTCGCTGCTCATGCTGGTGCTGCTGGTGCCGACCGCGATCTGGGTCCGGTTGCGGCTGCCCCGGCTGCGGCGCGTCGTCGAGTTCCTGTGCCTGCTGCCGCTCACCATCCCGGCGATCGTGCTGGTGGTCGGGCTGGCCCCGGTCTACGCCTGGGTCAACTATCTCCTCGGCGGGTCGTCGCTGACGCTGGTCTTCGCCTACACCGTGCTGGTCCTGCCGTACGCCTACCGGGCGATCGACGCCGGGCTCTCGGCGATCGACGTGCGGACCCTGGCCGAGGCGGCGCGCAGCCTCGGGGCCGGCTGGACCACGGTGATCTGGCGGGTGGTCCTGCCGAACATCCGCTCGGCGGTGCTCTCCGCCGCGTTCCTCACCGTGGCACTCGTGCTCGGCGAGTTCACCATCGCCTCCCTGCTGCACCGCACCAACCTGCAGGTCGCCATCGACTACCTGGGCAGGAGCAGCGCCACCATGTCGGTGGCCGTCTCGCTCGCCGCCCTGCTGCTGGCCTTCGCTCTGCTTCTGCTGCTTTCCCTGTTCGGCAACCGCTCTTCGAGGGAGTCCCGATGACTGGCGTAGGTGTTCACCTCGACGGGCTGCGCCGCACGTTCGGCCAGACGCACGCCCTCGACGACCTGGACCTGTCCATCCGGCCCGGTGAGCTGATCGCGCGCTGCTCGGGCCGTCGGGCTGCGGCAAGACCACCGCGCTGCGGATCCTGGCCGGGCTCGACGACGCCGGGCGGGTCCTGGTCGACGGCCGGGACGTCACGGGACTGCCGGCGAACCGGCGGAACATGGGGATGGTCTTCCAGGCGTACAGTCTCTTCCCGCACCTGGACGCCCAGCGCAACGTCGAGTTCGGCCTGCGCCTGCGTGGCCGCCGGCAGGCGGCGAGCCGGGCGGCGGAGATGCTCGAGCTGGTCGGCCTGTCCGGCTTCGCCGGGCGCTTCCCGCACCAGCTCTCCGGCGGGCAGCAGCAGCGGGTCGCGCTGGCCCGGGCGCTCGCCATCGAGCCGCAGGTGTTGCTGCTCGATGAGCCGCTGTCCGCGCTCGACGCCAAGGTGCGGGTGCAGCTGCGCGACGAGATCCGCCGGATCCAGACCGAGGTCGGCACCACGACGCTGCTCGTGACGCACGACCAGGAGGAGGCGCTGGCCGTGGCGGACCGGGTCGGCGTGATGCGCGCCGGCCGGCTGGAGCAGCTGGCCGCCCCGGCCGAGGTCTACCTGCGGCCGGCGACCGCGTTCGTGGCCGATTTCGTCGGGCTCAGCAACCGCCTGCCCGGCACCGTCGAGGGCGACTCGGTGGAGGTGCTCGGCACCCGGTTGCCGCTGGTCACCGCGCACACCGGTGGGACGGTGACCGCGCTGGTGCGGCCCGAGTCGGTGGACGTCACGCCCGACGCGGACGGCACGGCGCGGGTGCTGGCCAGCAGCTTCCTCGGCCCGACCAGCCGGGTCACGGTGACCGTCGGCGAGCACCTCGTCATCGCCCAGGTGCCGAGCGGCCGGCTGCCCGATCTGGCGCCCGGGACACCGGTGCGCGTCACGCTGCAACCGGTGGCGGTGGCCCTGGGGTAGGCCCCAGCGTTTTACACACCTCTATCGGCGGGTTAGAGTCGGAACTCCCTACTGGGAGCGCTCCCAGCGCGGACTCCCCCAGCGCCGTCGGACCACGGCGCTCCGCGTCCATCCCCCCGAGGTGAGTTGTGAAACGCAGAGCGAAGACCATCCTAGCCGCGGCGCTGGCGGTGGCCGCCACGTCGGCCGCCGCCTTCATCGCGCTGCCGGCCAGCGCGGAGACGGCGACGGTGACCGTGGCCAACTCGTGGAACACCGGTTACCAGGCCGAGGTGACGGTCAGCAACGACTCGTCGACGGCTCTGAGCACCTGGAAGGTGGAGCTGGTCATGCCGGCCGGCACCACCGTCGGCCAGGCGTGGAACAGCACGATGAGCGTGTCCGGGAGCACCTACACGTTCACGCCGGCCGGCTGGAACGCCACGATCCCGGCCAACGCGGCGACCAGCTTCGGCTTCATCGCCAACGGCACCGGGCGGCCGACCAGCTGCCTGGTCAACGGCAAGGCCTGCACCGGCACGGTGACGCCGACCAGCTCGCCGACCCGGTCGCCGCACGTCCCGCCGTCGCCGTCGGTGTCCCCGTCGGTCTCGCCGTCCGCGTCGGTCCCGCCGTCGTCGCCGCCCGCCGGAAGCACCCCGGTGGCGATCAACGGGCAGCTCAAGGTGTGCGGCAACTTCCTGTGCAACCAGTTCGGCAAGCCGATCCAGCTGCGCGGCATGAGCACCCACGGCCTGCAGTGGTTCGCCGACTGCTACAACGGCACGTCGCTCGACGCGCTCGCCAAGGACTGGAACGCCGACCTGTTCCGGATCTCGATGTACGTCCAGGAGGGCGGCTACGAGACCAACCCGGCCGGCTTCACCTCGCAGGTGAACAACCTGGTCGACCTGGCCGAGGCGCGGGGCATGTACGCGCTGATCGACTTCCACATCCTGAACCCGGGCGACCCGGCGTACAACCTGGAGCGGGCCAAGACCTTCTTCGCCCAGGTGTCGGCGCGCAACGCGGCCAAGAAGAACGTGATCTACGAGATCGCCAACGAGCCGAACGGCGTGAGCTGGGCGCAGATCAAGAACTACGCCGAGCAGGTCATCCCGGTGATCCGGGCGAACGACCCGGACGCGGTCGTGATCGTCGGCTCCCGCGGCTGGTCGTCGCTGGGCGTCTCCGAGGGCTCGAACTCGTCGGAGATGATCAGCAACCCGGTGAACGCCTCCAACATCATGTACGCGTTCCACTTCTACGCGGCGTCCCACAAGGACAACTACCGCGCCGAGGTGGAACGGGCCGCGGCCTCGCTGCCGCTGTTCGTCACCGAGTTCGGCACGGTCACCTACACCGGTGACGGCGCGGTCGACGCGGCCAGCACCAACACCTGGCTCGACCTGCTCGACCGGTTGAAGATCAGCTACGCGAACTGGACGTTCTCCGACGCGAGCGAGGGCAGCGGGGCGCTCAAGCCGGGCACCTGCGGCGGCAGCACCTACGCGGGCACCGGTGTGCTGACCGAGTCCGGGACGCTGATGCGGTCGCGGATCCGGACCCCGGACAACTTCCCCACCGCCTGATCCTTCGCGGTCGTCCGGCGCCGTTCCCCCCAGAGCGGTGCCGGTCGGCGGCCCGTACCCACGATCCGGGTCGTCAAGGCGCCGGGCCCGCCCTCGGGTGGGTCCGGCGTTCTTTTTGAAAAGCCTCCACTTATATAAGCCGTTCCTGATAGGGTGAGCCCGTGCATGCGTTCGACGTCCTCGGCGATCCGGTCCGGCGCCGGATTCTCGAGCTGCTCGCCGACGGCGAGCAGACCTCCGGCGCCGTGACCGCCACCATCCGGGCCGAGTTCGGGATCACCCAGCCGGCCGTGTCCCAGCACCTGCGGGTGCTGCGCGACAACGGCTTCGCCACGGTGCGGCCGGACGGCGCCCGCCGGCTCTACGCGGTCGACGACACCGCGCTGCGCGAGGTCGACGAGTGGCTGGCGCCGTTCCGGCGGTTCTGGACGCCGCACCTGGCCGCGATGGCCACCGAGGTGGCCCGCGGCAAGCGCCTGCGGCGCCTCGCCGCACCCTCCCAGCATTCAGGAGCAAGCGATGATTGACGCGAAAGAGCAGATCAGTGACGTACGGCGCCGGCTCGGCACCCGGGTTCTGGAAGCCGGTGAGGCACGCGTCCTGACGATCAGCCAGGCGTATGACACCGACCTCGAGGACCTGTGGGACGTGGTCACCTCACCGGAGCGCATCGAGCGCTGGTTCCTGCCGGTCTCCGGCGAGCTGCGCGAGGGCGGGAAATACCAGCTGGAGGGCAACGCCGGCGGCACGATCACCAGCTGCGAGCGCCCTCGGGCCTATGCGGCGACCTGGGAGTTCGGCGGCCAGGTCAGCTGGATCGAGGTGAGGCTGGTTGAGGAGGGGCCGCACCGCACCCGGTTCGAGCTGACCCACATCGCGCACGTCGACGACCACTGGAACCAGTTCGGGCCGGGCGCCGCCGGCGTCGGCTGGGACTCGGGGCTGCTCGGCCTGGCCATGCACCTGAGCGCGCCGGACGCGCCGCGCGACAACGACGCCATCATGGCCTGGATGGGCTCCGAGGACGGCAAGCTGTTCATGCGGCTGAGCAGCGACGCCTGGGGCGAGGCGGACATCGCCGCGGGCGAGGACCCGGAGACGGCCCGTGCCCGCGCCGCCGCGACCTACTCCGCCTACACCGGCGGCTGACCCTCACCGCCGCCCGCGTCCCGCAGCGGCACTGAGCGCCAGCCGAGCCACCCGGCTGGGGCTCAGTGCTGCCTCCCCCGCCCGAACACAACCCTGACCGCCAGCCGCGTCCGCCGGCTGGCGCTCAGCGCCGCCTCGCGCACCCCGACACCACACTCACCGCCAGCCAGATCACACGGCCGGCGCTCAGCGCCGCCTCCCGCGCCCCAACACCACACTCACCGCCAGCCAGATCACACGGCCGGCGCTCAGCGCCGCCTCCCGCACCCCAACACCACACTCACCGCCAGCCAGATCACACGGCTGACGCTCAGCGCCGCCTCCCGCACCCCGACACGACACTCACGGTCAGCCGGATCACACGGCTGGCGGTCGGGGTGGCGTCGCGCGTCTGGGCGCGGCACTCGGCGGCGGGGCGGGGCGGGTCAGTGGTCGGTGGGGGTGAGGCGGGCGGGCAGGGCCGGGCCGCGCTGGTGGTGGCGCAGGCGGCCGCGCAGGTCCTCGGCGGGCAGGCGGACCGGGCTGAGCACGTCGCGCAGGGCCAGCCAGGTGCGGGTGGCCCGGATCCGCGGACCGCGGTGCGGGGTGGTCGACAGTGGATAGCCGAACCGGGCGAGCCGATCACCGAAGACCGCCTCGCAGCGGCTGATCTCCTCCTCGGTGAGGCGCCGTTTCCAGCTCGCCACCCGCTGGGTGGTGACCTCGGAGCGGGTCAGCGCGTGCCAGGTCTTGTACTTCGGGACGGCCACCCGGGCCACCTGCGACGGCCGGGCCATCGCGGGTTCGTAGGACTCCCCGAGGAAGGCGCAGATGTCCCGCAGACGGGTGGCCGGGTCGGCCACCAGATCCTCGTAGCGGACCTGGTGGTAGACGTCGGCCGGGTATTCGCGGGCGGCCCGCAGCGAGGCGTCGGCGGAACGCGCCCAGTAGTCGATCATCTCGTCGAGGTCGGCCGGCGCCCAGGGCGTCTCGCGCAGCGACGCCACGCAGTCCCGGCCGTCCCGCAGGATGTTGATGATCTGCGCGTCCGGGAACAGCCGCCGGATCACCGGCAGGTTGCGCAGGTAGGCCGGGCGTTTGTCACCCCAGCGGGGCTTGCCGAAGCGGGCGGCGTAGAGCTTGAAGACCGTGCCGAGGGCCGAGCCGAGCGTCGGCGGCGCCGCGACGATCGCCTCGACCGTGGCGTCCGGGTCGAGGCCGAGGTCGCCGAACTGCGCGGTGCCGACGAGCCACCGGCCGAGGGCGCGCCGCCGCCGGGCGTCGGCCAGGTCACCGAACTCGTGCCGGCGGAAGTAGGCGGGCAGCAGGAACCGGTTCTCCGGGGGCAGCGCGATGCGCGGGTGAGCGTGCAGCATCAACTGGAGCATCGTGGTGCCGGAGCGCGGGCAGCCGACGACGAAGATCGGGCGGTCCTTGTGCATGGTTCAGCACCGTAGAGTACCGTTTGTCCGTTTTGCAAAGAAGAGGACGTGTCACATGACCGGAGCAGAGCTGTTGACCCACTGTCTCGCGAAGCCCGGCGCCTGGCAAGACGAGCCCTGGGAGGGCGACGTCGTGGTCAAGGTGGGCAGCAAGATCTTCGCCTTCCTGGGCAACGGGGAGCGGGTCGGCGTCAAGTGCGGCAAGGGCCGCGACGCCGCCGACGAGTGGCTGACCCGCTACCCGGACGACGCCACGGCGAGCGCCTACATCGGCCGCCACGGCTGGAACTCGCTGCGTCTGGGCGGCGCCATCCCGGACGACGAGATCATCGAGGCGGTCGATGCCTCGTACGACGCGGTGGTGGCCTCGCTACCCAAGCGGGACCGCCCCTGAGCTGGTATTTCTGGTTCATGTCTTGCACTCTCCCACCGAGAGTGCTAAGTCAGGAAGTGAGGCAAATCAGCCAGGGAGGAGATGGCCATGCTCATGCGTACCGACCCGTTCCGCGACATCGACCGTCTCGCCGAGACCTTCTTCGGCACCGCCGGCCGGCCGGCGGTCATGCACGTCGACGCGGAGCGCGACGGCGACTGGTTCAACGTCTACTTCGACCTGCCCGGCGTCGACCCCGACACGATCGACCTGACCGTGGAGCGCAACGTGCTCTCGGTGCGGGCCGAGCGGCGGCGCGCCCCGCGCGAGGGCGTCGAGCAGGTGATCTCCGAGCGGCCGATGGGCACGTTCACCCGGCAGCTGCTCCTCGGCGACACGCTGGACACCGAGAAGCTGGAGGCGTCCTACGACAACGGGGTGCTGACGCTGCGCATCCCGGTCTCCGACCGGGCCAAGCCCCGGCGGATCAGCATCGCCGCCGGTGGCAGCGAGCCCCGGCAGATCGCCGGCTGACCGCCGGCCCCGAGCACGGCACCGGCCCCGGGATCTCCTGGAAACCCAGGACCGGTGTCCGTGGAAACCGGGACACCGGGCGGGAGACCTTCGTCGACGGCGGGCGCGCGGCCCGCGTACGTCTGCGAAGGAGATCTCATGACCAACCACCCGGACCTCGCCACCGCACCGGCGCCCGTGCCGGCCGCCGCGCCGGGACGCGGCTGGGCCGTCGCCGGCATCCTGGCCGGCGCCGCCGGCTTCGGCGCCCTGGTGCTCGAGTCCGGCCTCGCGATGTTCAGCGAGGAGAAGGTGTACGCCGACGCGGCCCTGATGTACGCCGAGTCCTACGACCGCAGCCTGACCGTCGCGATCTTCCTGCCGCTGATGGTCCTCGCCGGGCTGGCCGCCGCGGTCTTCGGCGCCGGGCTGCGCCGCTGGCTGGCCGCCCAGTCGCCGGCCGGAAGCCTGCTGCCGGACCTGGCCGGCTGGGGCGCCCTGCTCGTCACCGCGCTCACCCTGGTCGGCTCAGGCCCGGTAACCGAGGTGTACTTCCAGGTGCTGCACACCTACAACCCGGCCGACCCGGACATCGCGATGAGCCTGCAGCGGCTGATGGACACCCTGCCCTGGGTGTGGACCGGGCTGCTGCTGACCACCGGCGCGGTGACCTGGGCGGCTCTGCGGCACGGCGCGGCGCCGCGCTGGCTGGGCTGGGTCAGCGCGGTGTTCACGCTGCTGATGGTCGCGGTCAACGTCTTCCCCCAGCAGTACCTGACCGGATACCTCGGCGGGATCTGGCTGGTCATCGCCGGAACGGCCTTCGCGGTGCGCCGCCCGGCCTAGTGTCGATCAGACGACTGGTGATCGCGGCCTGAACTGCCATCATGGCCGCGTGCCAGGGACCAGCAACACACGTGCGGCGGCGACCACGGTCGCCGCCGCGGCCTTGCTCACCGCGGTGGTCGCGGTGGGCATGCTGCCTTTCTCGCGTACGGACGAGGCCTGGACCGAGTGGTTCTACCTCAACGACGTGCTGGTCGCCGTGGTCTACGGGCTGCTCGCCGGCCTGCTGCTGAGCCGCGGCGCCCGGGTGGTCGGCGCGCTGGCCGGGCTGGCCGCGATCGGGTGCGGGCTGGCCGCGATCGGTCAGCGCTACCCGCTGCTGGAGGTTCCCGGCGGGCCGCCCTTCGCCGAGCAGCTGATCGACGTGGTCGGCACCGCCTGGGTGCCCGGCACGCTGGCACTGATCACCGTGGTCCCGTGGCTGGTCCGCGACGACCCGCTGCCCCGCCACGCGCGGGTCGCGGTGGCCGCCGGCGCCACGGTCAGCGCGGCGATCACCCTGGCCCGGGTGATCCGGCCGGTCAACGGGGTGATCCGGGTCGGCAGCCGGGAGTGGGACGCGTTCGTCGAGAACACCCTGCCGATCCAGATGGGTGTGGTGGTGCTGCTCGGCCTCGCCGCGACCGCCGACGCCTTCCTGCGCTGGCGGCGGCTGCCGGCCGACCGGCGGCGCGGGCTGGGCTGGCTGACGCTCGGCTCGGCGCTGATGGCGCTGTCGTTCATCCCGCTCGCGCTGCCGCTGGAGGTGTCGCGGCCGATCGCGTACGCGTCGGTGACGCCGGTGCTGCAGATGGCGGCGCAGGCGTTCTTCCCGGCCGCCACCCTGGCCGTGGTGCTGCGGCAGCGGCTGTGGGGCGTCGACGTCGCGGTCAGCCGCACCCTGCTCTGGTCGCTGCTGACCGCCGGCGCGGTGGCCGCCTACGTCCTGCTGAGCCAGGGTGTGATCGCCCTGGTGCCGCTGCCGGACGGCACGGCCGGCGCGGTCGCGGCCGGGGTTCTGGCGATGGCGGTGTTCCCGGCCCGCGGCTGGCTGCAGAATCGGGTGGACCACCTGGTGCGCGGGCCGTCGGCGCGACCCGGCACGGCCGCCGAGCGGCTGGCGCAGCGGATCGGCACGGACGCCGCCGGGCCGGTGGAGGGCGCGCTCGAGGCGATCCGCGAGTCGCTGCGGCTGCACTCGGTACGCCTGGAACTCGACGACCGTGTGCTGGCCGAGGTGGGCGCCACGGGCGGTCCGCCGCTCACCGTCGCGCTGAGCTACGGCGGCACCCCGGTCGGCCGGCTCACCGTCACCGGCGCTCCCGGGGAACGGCTCGACGCGCGCACCGAGAAGGATCTCGCCGTGCTCGCCGGGCCGGTCGCCGCCGTCGCGCAGCTCGCCGTGCGCACCGAGGAGCTGGACGCGGCCCGGGCCCGCACCACCGCGGTGCGCGTCGAGGAACGCCGCCTGCTGCGCCGCGAACTGCACGACCGGCTCGGCCCCACCCTGGTCGGGGTCGGGCTCACCGTCCGCGGCGCCCGCAACCTGCTCGACGCCGGGCGCACCGCCGAGGCCGGCGAACTGCTCGAACAGCTCCGCGGCGAGCTGGACCGCAGCGCCGAGGACGTGCGCACCCTGGCCCGCGCGCTGCTGCCGCCGTCGCTGGAACGGCACGGCCTGGGCGTCGCCGTCACCGAACTGGCCGGCCGGCTCGGCAGCGCCGACCTCACGGTGACCGCCGAGGTCAGCGGGGACACCGCGGGCCTGCCACCGGACCTGGCCGCCGGCCTCTACGGCATCGCAGCCGAGGCGCTGGTGAACGCGCGCCGCCACGCTCGAGCGGCGAGCGCCGCGGTCCGCCTCGCGGTGGACGGCACGAGCGTGCGGCTGGAGGTCGCCGACGACGGCCGCGGCCTGGACGGCACCGCCGAGCCGGGGATCGGCCTGCGCTCGATGCGGGAGCGGGCCGAGGAGCTGGGCGGCACGCTGGCCCTCGGCTCGGCGGTTCCGCACGGCACGCTCGTGCAGGTGGTGGTGCCACGGTGACGCTGCGCGTGGTGATCGTCGACGACCACCCGATGTTCCGGATGGGCGTACGCTCGCTGTTGCTCTCCCTGGACGGCATCGAGCCGGCTGGTGAGGCCGCCGACCTGCCGGCCGCGCTCGACGTGGTGGCCGCCGTGCGGCCCGACGTCGTCCTGATGGATCTCCACCTGGAGGCCGGTGGCTCCGGGGTGGACGCCACCGCCGAGCTGGTCCGCCATGACCCGCAGGTCCGGGTCCTGGTGGTGACCATGCTCGACGACGACGACTCGATCTTCGCGGCGATGCGTGCCGGCGCCCGCGGCTACCTGCTCAAGAACGCCTCGCCGGAGGAGCTGGAACGCGCCGTGCGGGCGGTCGCCAACGGCGACGTGCTCTTCTCCGGCCCGGTCGCCCAGCGGGCGCTGGGCTTCCTGACCGGGGCGCGCACCGCGGGCTCACCGTTCCCCGAGCTGACCCAGCGGGAACTGGACGTGCTCGACCTGGTGGCCCGCGGTCTGGACAACCTGGCGGTGGCGCGGCGGCTGTCGCTCAGCGACAAGACGGTCCGCAACTACCTGTCGGCGATCCTGGCGAAACTGCGGGTGGCGGACCGGGCGCAGGCCATCGTGCGGGCACGCGAGGCCGGGCTCGGCGGCGCCTGACCTAGCCGGCGAGATGCTTGCGGGCGAAGGCGATGTTGTTCGGCAGCGCCTGCGCCCACACGTTGTGCCCGGTGGCGTAGTGCCGGTAGGTGACGTCCGCACCGTGCGCCCGCATCTGCGTGACCTGGAGGTCGGTCAGGAACGGGAAGGCGGTCAGGTCGAACCGGCCCTGGTTGACCAGCACCGGAGCGTCGAAACCGGACACCGGCAGGCTGGTGACGTCGCGCAGCACCGCCGGGAACTGCCCGGTGTTGAGCGGCTTCGCCAGCATCTGACCGATCGAGGTGCCCTGCGACCGGGTGTTCATGTCGAAGTAGCAGAGCCGGTGCGCGTCGTCGACGAGCGCGCGGCCGACCGGGGTCAGGTGGGCGTCGAGGTCGAAGTCCGGCCGGGCCGTCTCGAGCCCGGCGAGGATGTAGGAGACGTAGGTCGTGTAGTCCGGCGCGGGCAGCGGCGGGATGTACGGCCCGGCGAGCGGGATGTAGCCCTCGACCTTGGTGGCCGGCGCGTCGGCCATGGCGGCGGCGAGCCGCAGTTCCGGCGCCCGCTCCTTCGCCTTGGCCGCGGTGGCGATGGTGGCGTGGCCGCCCTGGGAGATGCCGTTCACCACATAGCTGCTGGACAGGGCCGGCACCACCGACCGCGCGGCGCGCACGGAGTCGATCACCGCGTTGGCCTCCGCGTCGGCGTCCAGATAGGCGTGTGAGCCCTCGGTGCCGATCCCGATGTACTCGGTGGCGACGAAGGCGAACCCGGCGTTGATCCACGGGGTCACCACGTTGACGTCAGCGGCGGCCGTCCCGTAGTCGTCGGTGTAGGCGCAGGCGTCGGCGAGCCCGGCGGTGACGTGGGCGTTGGCCAGGATCGGCCAGCCGCCGGCCGGCGGCGTGCCGGTCGGCACGTAGACGGTGGCGAGCGCCTGGCGCGGCTGGTCGAGCGAGTCGTCGGTCCAATAGGTGATCGACAGCGCGGTGCTCCCGGGCGCTTCCTTGCCCGGCAGCGGCGTCGAGGTGATCACCGCACCGTCCGGCTGGGCCGCCCAGGCCGGAACCGGCAACCCGAGAGCCAGCAGCGAGCCGATCGCCAGGGGCACGACGCGGCGGATGGAGGGCATCGACATCACTCTTCCTCATGTTCCTAACACGGGACCACCAGCGGCGTGCCGGTGGCCGGATCGGGGATCACCATGGCGCGCAACCCGAAGACCTTGTCCAGCAGCTCCGGGGTGAGCACCTCCTCGGGCGTGCCGGTGGCGACGACGCGGCCGTCCTTCATGGCGATCAGCACGTCGCTGTAACGGGCCGCGAGCGAGAGGTCGTGCAGGACCATCACGACCGTGCGCCCCCGCTCCCGGTGCAGGCGGCGGACCAGGTCCAGCACGTCGATCTGGTGGGCCAGGTCGAGGAACGTGGTGGGCTCGTCCAGCAGCAGCAGGTCGGTGCCCTGGGCGAGGGCCATGCTGATCCAGGCGCGCTGCCGCTGGCCGCCGGAGAGGGCGTCGACCGGGCGGGCCGCGAACTCCAGCATGCCGGTCCAGCGCAGCGCGTCGGCGACCAGCGCCTCGTCGTCGCCGGACCACTGGCGGAACCAGCTCTGGTGCGGGTGCCGGCCACGCATCACCAGGTCGGCCACGGTGAGGCCGTCCGGCGCGACCGGCGACTGCGGGAGCACGCCGAGGATCCGGGCGACCTCGCGGGTGGGCATCCGGTCGATGCGGTTGCCGTCGAGCAGCACCTCTCCCCCGGCCGGGCGCAGCAGCCGGCCGAGGGCGCGCAGCACCGTGGACTTGCCGCAGCCGTTCGGGCCGATGATCGTGGTGATCCGGCCGTCGTGCACCGCGATGTCGAGATTGCGGGTGACCTCCACGTCGCCGTAGGCCAGGTGCAGGTCCTTGCCGCGCAGGCGGTCGTTCACGCGCTGGTCCTCCGGGATCGTCGCAGCAGCAGCCAGAGCAGGTAGGGCGTGCCGACCATGGCGGTGAGCAGGCCGACCGGCAGCTCGGCCGGGGCCACCACGATCCGGGCCAGCAGGTCGCAGCCGACCACGAGCAGCGCGCCGAGCACCGCCGAGGCGAGGACCGGGGGCCGGCTGCCGCCGCACAGCCGCAGCGCGATCTGCGGGACCACGAACGCGACGAACTCGATCGGCCCCGCCGCGGCGACCGCGGCCGCGGCCAGGGCGGCGGCGAGCACCACGACGGCGAGCTGGGCGCGCTGCAGGCGCAGGCCCAGACCGCGGGCGGTGTCCTCGCCGAACTGCAGGACGCGCAGCGCGACCGTGGCGGCGAGGGTGAACGGCAGCAGGACGAGCAGGGCCACCGCGAGCGGGCGGACGTGGCTCCAGTCCCGCCCGGCGAGGGAGCCGGTGAGCCAGATGCTGGCTCGGGTCAGGTCGGCCTGGTCGGCGCGGAGCAGCAGCCAGGAGGTGAACGCGGCGAGCAGCTGGCCGGCGCCGAGCCCGATCAGCACGAGCCGGTAACCGTCGATGCCGCGCTGCCAGGCGAGCAGATAGATGGCGGCGGCGGCGAGCAGTGCCCCGGCCAGGGCAGCGACCGGGATGACCGCCACACCGAGGACGATGGCGGCGACCGCGCCGGCCGACGCGCCGTAGGTTATGCCGAGGACGTCCGGGCTCGCCAGGGGGTTGCGGGCGAAGGTCTGGGTGAGCGCGCCGGCGACCGCCAGGGCGGCGCCGGCGAGCAGCCCGCAGAGCACCCTTGGCAGCCGCAGGTTGAGAAGCACGTGCCGCTCGATCCGGGTGCCGCCGCCGGTGACGACCTGCCAGACGGTCTCCGGGCTCATCGGGAAGTCACCGCGCCCGACCGCCAGGACGGCGACCGCGACGGTGGCGGCGAGCGCGGCCAGGGTGACCGCCACGGTGCGCAGCGGCACGGCGGCCGAGACCGGTCCGGCGCGGACGACGCGCCGGCCGGGAAGCTGGAGCAGGTCGGTCACAGCCGCACCATCCGGATCCGGCGGACCAGCCAGATGAAGAACGGCGCCCCGAGGAACGCCACGACGATGCCGGTCTGCAGCTCGGCGGGCCGGGCGATCAGCCGGCCGGCCACGTCGGCGACCAGCAGCAGGGAGACGCCGAGCAGCGCGGAGAACGGGATCAGCCAGCGGTGGTCCGGCCCGGTGAGCACCCGGGCCAGGTGCGGCACGATCAGACCGGCGAAGACCATCGGGCCGACCGCGGCGGTGGCGGCGCCGGCGAGCAGCACCACGGCGCCGACCCCGACCGTACGCGCCAGCGTCACGTTCTGCCCGATCGCGCGGGCCACGTCCTCGCCGAGTCCGAGAGCGTTCAGTGCGGGGGCGTTGACGGCGGCGAGCACCAGGCCGGCGAGGATGAACGGGGCGACCGCCCCGGCGGTGTCGATGTCGCGGCCGGCGAGCGAGCCGACCACCCAGAACCGGAACACCGACAGCGTCTCCGGGTCGCTGATCAGGATGGCCGAGGTGAAGGACGCGAGCAGGGCGCTGAGCGCCATCCCGGCCAATGCCAGCGTGACCGGGGTCGGACCGTGGCTGCCGGCCGAGCCGAGCGCGAAGACCAGCACACTGGCCAGCAGCGCACCGGCGAAGGCGAACCAGATGTAGCCGTGGAACGATCCGGCGCCGAGGAACGCGATCGCGACGACCACGCCCAGCGATGCTCCGGCGGAGACCCCGAGCAGGCCGGGATCGGCGATCGGGTTGCGCGTGTGTCCCTGCATCAGGGCGCCGGCGGCGCCCAGGGCGAGACCACAGAGAACCCCGAGCACGGTACGCGGCCAGCGCAGCTCCCGAACCACAGCGGTCGCATCGGATCCGTCCGGAGCGACGAGGGCCTGCCACACGTCCGCCGGGTGGACGGTCTGCGCGCCGAGGCCGAGGCTGAGGATCACCGCGACCACGGCGAGCAGCAGCAGACCGGCCAGACCGGCGAGCCGGGACCCTCGCCCGGTGCGGGTGAGTGTCCCGGCGCCCGGCATCAGGCGCCCGCGGCCTTCGCGACCGCCGGCATGGTGGTGTCGATGAAGTACGGGATGGACAGCGGGCTCGGGTTGCGCAGCGCCATGAAGGTGCCGACGTCGAACGCGAGGTAGCCGCCGCGCTTGACCGCGGGCATGTTCTGGAACAGCGTGTTCGCCTCGAGCGCTGCCTTCAACTGTGGCTCGGTGCAATAGACCATCACCGCGTCGGCGTCGATCGTGGCGATCTTCTCCATGCTCAGGGTGACCGCGAACTCGTCACCCGGCAGGGCGGCAACACCGGGCGCCAGCTTCATCCCGAAGTCGTTGAAGGCCTTGACCGTCACGTCCTGATCCGAGCGCAGCACACCGATGGTGCCCGCCTCGAACGCCTGCGAGATGGAGAAGGTCTTGCCGGCGATCGCCGGGTATTGGGTCTTCACCCCGTCGACCTTGGCCTGCACGTCCTTGATGATCTGCTCACCCTGCTCGGACTTGCCGAGCAGCTTGGCGACCTGGCGCAGGGTGGTCTGCCACGGGTCCTCGAACGGCCCGGTCTCGTAGGCGGTGGTCGGCACCAGTTCCCCGATGCCCTTGTAGAGCGTGTCGACGTAGTAGTCGCCGCCGGCCAGCACCAGGTCCGGGTTGAGCGCGGCGACCTCCTCCGGGTCGACGCCGTTCTCGCCCACGGCGAGCTGTTTCGGGTTGCTCGTGAGCTTCGGCTTCGCCCACGGGTTGACCCCGCCCTCCTGCAACGACTGGTAGATGCCGACCGGCTGGACGCCGAGCAGCAGCAGCGCGTCGAGGTCGGCGTCGGAGAGCGCGACGATGCGCTCCGGCGCCTTCTCCAGCGTGGTGGTGCCAAGCTTGTGCGTGACACTCACCGGATAGGCCGCGGCCCCACCCGACGAACCTTCCGACGGCGCAGCAGCGCCGTCATCCGACGAGCCGCAACCGGCAAGAGCGAGCCCGAGAACCAGGGCAAGCGTCAGGACCTTGCGTGACATAAATGGATTCCCCTTTGTGCGATGCGCAACCAGAAGCGCATCGCGCCCGTCGGTGCCGAGGGTGCCGAAATCGGCTAGGCGAAGCCGTGGTCGTGTTCGGTGCCCTCGGCCCCCACGGGAAGGGGCGCGATGCCGCCGAGCCGGAGGCGCGGCCAGCTAGCTCAGCTT